>JANYCP010000027.1 GCA_025360265.1 Gemmatimonadota bacterium | reverse complement strand
CGCTAAAATCAAACTCGCCTTCGACACGCTCGAGGAAGGTGACACCCATCGCCGCGAGATTCGCATTCACGTGCGGATTGTGAATGATCTCTCCAACGAGGTAGAGCTTGCGATCAGGAAACTTGGCGCGGGTTTCGTAGGCGTAATCCACGGCGCGATCGACGCCGTAGCAGAAGCCGAATTCCTGGGCGAGATGAAAGGTGAGTTTGCCCGCGACGAGGCGGTTGCCGTTGGCGCGCATCGTTTCAACAATGGCGCTGTGGTAGTCTGCGGAGCGTTGCTCTTCGATCTCCGCCTTGAGCCCGAAGCCGCGGCGGAAGTAGGTGGATTCCATGGTGAAGAACCTAACGCCTCACGTGCATCCCTTCGCCGTCGTCATCACTGGCACGCCGCTGAAGGTCGCCTGCACCACCGACGAGTCGATACCGACCACGCTTCGCATCCGGGCGTTGACGTCGCCCGACGCCTTCCCGCCAGCAAACTGGATTCGCGCGGTGCCGCTTTCCGACCGGAAACCGGCCAGCCCAGAGTCCGGTGAGGCCCGGAGCCAGCGCATGACAAGGCTGGCCGCCGGCTTCGGTGCCGCACCACTCACGTCGGGCGAAATCATGGCGTGCGGCCCGCCGGTGAGCGAGTCACGCTCGTACAACAGCAGCGCCACACCGCTATCGCCCGACATCGCTTCGAGCACGCCGACGCGCGTGACCGGACACCAGGCGAGTGTCGCGGGAAGCGTCATACTTCCCGACGACTTGCCGCGCCAGCTCACGACCAGTTCTGCTCCGCGCGCACTCCTTCGACCAAACATCTGCCACGCACCGGCGGCGAGCGCCAGCACGACAATGAAGATGATCACGGCGCGCACAATTCTCATCGCACACCGCCGAAGATCAGGTCGAACCGAAATCCGCGTCCGGTTGTTTCGGTCAGTGGGTGGCTCAGCTCGGTGCGGATGAAACCTCCAAGGAACGAGAATCCGACACCGGCACCCGAGAGAAACGGCGCCGCACCAAAGTTGGCGCGATTGCCTGCCTGACCCGCATCAATGAATCCTACGACCTTCACTGCACTTCGGCTCGGTCGCGAAATATCCAGCTGTGCAGCCCACATCGCATCACCATGTTCGACGCCGAAATCATATCCGCGCACACTCTGCTGTCCACCGGCCCGCAGCGAAAGCTGGGGCACCGAATCGACGCCGAATGCGATACCACCCTTGATCCGCAACGTGGCCCAACCGCTTGGCAATTTCTGCAGGCGCAACTCACCGGCAAGTCGGCCAGCGCCGCGCCCGGTCTGATACAGTCCTTCGGCATCGAGCAGCCACCGCGTACTTACGCCGGTATGATCGAACCGCAGTCCTGCACCGGTAGCGAAACCTTCGCGCACTGGATCAGTCGCGGGGAAGTATCCGTCAGTGCCGACAACGCGCGGGAAGAATGCCCGCGCGTTGCTCGTTACGCTCTTCTCGTTTTCGGCAAGAGCACTCACCATGAGTTCGGTCCCCCGCCCAGCCGATGTCTCAAACGTCAGGCGGCCGCCTTGCGCCAGCAGGTATGCACCGTCGTCGTGACCAGTGAAAATGCCGCGAAGCGAATTGCCGAAGTTAAGTCCCTTCGAAAACGGGTCGAGGTCGACGAGGTCACGCATTCCGGCCACGATCAATCGCCCGCCAGGTGCGTCGCGCACCGCCGCGACGCGAGCCATCACGCGTTGATCACCCAGACCGTAACGGATCGTTCCGTACAGATCAGTATAGGAGAGTGACGTCGGCACGCGATATCCCAGGGAGAACGTCGTTCCTTCAACACGATTGTAGCGCAGGATGTCAGAAATCTTTTCCCACGCGACACCAAGTGTTGGTCGCCCGGTCATCTCGGGCGGAAGCGCGTTGGCAATCCGCTCGAGGTCGGCCATCGCCTGATGCAACCGCTGACGATCGGCGTCGCTCCCTTGCAGCACCAGCGAATCACTCCATCCCGTGTAGAGGCGCATTGAATCGGGCGGCGGTCGATGAATCTCGTAACGCCCGCCACCGGCCAGGTATCCGGTGCGATTGCGGAAGCGCGAGCGGAATCCGGTAGTGTCGGCGCGGCGCAGTGAATCACGTCGCTGGGGAGTGGAATCCGGCATGGCCGCAGGCGGCGGCCCGCCGCGCCCAGCGCCCGCACCACGCCCATTGCCATTCGCATTGCCCGCAACAAATCGCCCGCCGTTGCGTCCGTGCGGTGTCGTATCGCGCGGGAACGGCGCATCAAACACCACGCGTTTGCCGGTGTTCATCGCGTAGTCATCAAAGGTCGTCATCGCCTCGAACGGCACCGCGAAGTCGATGCCGAACGGCATCTTGATCTTCCCGGCAATGACCTGACGATACGGCATCCAGTACTTGTTCTCCTGGAGCGAGAATTCCAGGTCGGCGTTCAGTTCGAGAATCTGCGAAACGAACTTGCTCTCTCGTTCCGCGGACGCACTGTCCTTCGTGCCACCCGGGCCATCATTCTCTGCCCAGAGCTGTGTTCCGACAAATCGAAACGTGAAACGCACCACATCGCCGGAGTTGACGTCGACCCAGAGTTTTCCGGCGACAAACGCTCCGTTCACCAACTTCGGCGTCACGGTGATCGCCTGGATCGTGATGGCACCAACCGATGTGGTGACCTTCAGCGAATCGCCAGCCGCGTATCGGTAGTACATGGCGGCGCCGCGGGAGAGCGGATGCGGCGCGGCGCGCGCCGGCGTTTGGCTCGCACCAAAAATCCGGATCGAGTCGCCGAGCGTGCGCGGCACGAACCACGGATGGGAGAACGTCGAGGCGATGTCCATCCCTTCCATCTGGCTGGCACTGCGCCGTCCAAGCATGTCTACGCGAAGATCGTTTGGGGTCTGCCAGGTGAGTGTCGCGTCCTGCTCCTCAACCGCAACTGGCAGCGGATCGCCCCATTTGCGACGCGCGAATCCAAACGACACGCGATAGCGCAGCTTGGCGGTGTAGTCGCGCACGGTAGTGTCTTGGGCGCCGTGACGTGCCATGGCGCGGGCCACCAGAAGTTCGGTGGCCCGATCGGCGTATGTCGTTGTGTCAGATGATTTGGCGCCGCAGAGCAGCGCCGAAAAGGTCAGGCAGTGGAGGAGTGCTGGTCCCATTTCGTCCGCCCGTCGCGGTGAAGGCCATACGCCCGCAGTCGCCGCCAGAGCGTGGTACGCGAGATGCCCAGTGTCTTCGCCGTTTCTGCCAACCGCCACGCATGCGCCTCGAGCGATCGAACGATCGCGTCCTTCTCTCGATCCGCCAGCGTGGTTGGACCTTCACGATGTGGCAGGAAGATCGCCTCGCCGAGATCGAGTCCGCCAACCCGCAGCGGAGAAAGGCGGCCACCAATGGCGGCCAGCTCAGGCAGGAGATCGTCCTTTGCGCCCATCGGATCCAGCCCGGCTTCCGACAGTACGGCCCGACCGGCGGAGTTCGAGTAAAGAATCCGACCCTGCGAGTCGAACACAATTACTCCCTCCTGGAACGAATCCAGAAGCACCTTCGCGAGCGGAGAAAACACCGAAGGCTGCGTAGTCGCGGTCATCATCGGCTGTGTCATGATAGGTAGTACGCCAGGTTAGGGGCAAAGGTTGCAGAAGGTGACGTGAGGCCCTGCGTGGAACGGCCCCAACCCCTCATATTGCTTGCGATTCATGAACGAAACTCCCGCGCTGGACCCAGCCCTTCAGGCCGCCGACCGTTCCCGGATTCTCGCCGGTTGGCCGCTCCTTCTGGCCGTCGCCACCTGGGCCATTGGGCTGCCATTGTTGCCTGGCCTGGTCCCGACCCCGATCACCGGAACTGCCGCGGCGACCCTGGTCGGATTTGCCGTCCTTTGTGCCTTGGCCGCCGGAGTCGTTTTGCTCCGGATGCCAGCCGACCCGGTCACCAGGCCATTCGTCGGCCTGGCCGCCACAGTCGGAACGCTGCTGGCCTTGGCACCGCTCGACCGGGCACCTGACGCGCACGCCCTCACGAGCTTTGCTCTCATTGCTCCATGGCGATACGCACTGACCCCCTTGGTCGTTCATTTCGCGCTCGAGGTGGGCTGGCCGCATCGCCGTCAGCGATGGGCCGGCTGGATCATTGGCTGGTACGCAACCGAGCTCGGCCTGCTGCTCGCCGTGGCGGCCGGACTCGTGATGGGAGAAGCATCGCTGGTGGATGCCGTCGACGGAACGTTCCGAACGATGATCATCGAGCCGATCGGTGCGATCGCCGCGCTCGGCTGTGCATTCATGGCGCTGAACACTCCGGTGCGCGGTCGCGTGTTGCGGCAGTCGCTCGTCTGGACGATCGCGGCCGTGGCACTCGGTTTCGTCCCACTCCTGCTGGCCGAGTTCATCCCGGCGTTCAATCACCGATTCGACGGTGCGGTCACCCCCGCGCGGCTCGCCCTCGCGGCGCTGCCGCTCCTCTCTCTGGTCGCCGTGATTTCGCTGCCGTTCCGAGATGCCGCCGCTCGCGACCTTCTCGCGCACAAGCTGGCGGCCGGTCTCCTCGAAGGCACAGATCTTTCAAGCGGACTGCGACACATTGCATCGTCGTTGCATGAAGCGTTCAGTACCCGTGGCGTCGCAGTGCGCATTGCCGAACCGGAAACTGTCGTGACAATCGGTGAAGTTGCAGCGCAGGCGCTCACCGGACCATTCGCGACCGAGTTCGAAGGCGGTGTTGAACATCAGGAGCTCGTGGTTCCGATCGGACGCAGTGGTAATCCACTTGGCGAGGTGCGTCTCGAGGCACGGTACGTCGGCGCATTCGGCCCCACGGAACGCGACTGGCTTGCAGCGTTTCTGCAGCCGATTGGTGCGGTGCTGCGGACTCGTCGTCGCGAAATTGCTGGCGATCTGCGCAACATCGCGCTCGGGTCACGCCTCTCCGATACGCTCGAGGAACTGGCCACATCGGCGCGGCAGTTGCCGATCGCACCGGCCGAGGATGGCATGGCGGTTCCACCGCCAGTCGATGCTCGCGAAGTGCTGGCCCAGATGAGCGACGGCGTGACCGGGATCGCGCGTCACGGAGAAGGACTCGCCACCACGGCGAACGAGGCGCGCGAACGGGCGCGCGGTGCGAGTGATTCGATGGCCCGCGGGCTCGATGCGCTGACCGCGTTGAGCAATGAGGTTAGTCGGCTGGCGCGGTTCGGTGAGGAGATCGCTGCCAGCAACGACACCGTGAGTGGCGTAGCATTTCGCACGAACCTTGTCGCAAACAACGCCGCACTCGAGGCGACGCGCGCCGGCGCTGCCGGTCGAACGTTCGGTGTGCTCGCGGAGGAAGTGCGGCGCCTCGCCGACACGACCGCTGCAACGTCGGTTGCGATTGGTGAGCGAACGGCCGCCCTTGCGGCGGAAGTTGCTGGGGTCGGCACCACACTGGAGAGCACGCGGCAAGCGCTCTCTGCGGCGATTCGCGAGGCAGAAGCTGGTGAGGCGGCAGCTCAACGTCTCAACGAGGCGGCGGTGGAACTGGAAGACACAGCGCGATCATTGCGTCCGGTGATCAGTGAAGCCAATGTCGTGGCGAAACGGCGGACGGCGCGTGATCATCATCTTACGTCAACACTGGAACGCTTCCTGGATGAGCGGGCTGCGCTGTCGCGCACACTGGCATTGCATCGCGATGCGATGGAACGCCTCGCCAAAACCCTCTCCACGCTAACGCCTTCGGCGTGAACCTGGGGGGCGGTAGGGACGCAGCATGCTGCGCCCCTACCGCCGAGGGCGCCCGCGCGGCCCGCGACCGCGGTGGCCGCCGGGGTGCTGGTGCGGCTGACGCTTCTTCCCCTTTTGTTCGAACGGCTCGTGTCGCTCATTGCGGCCAACCGCCGGTGGCCCGCTTCGATCGAGCAACTCATGCAACGCCACAACCGTCTCGGCTTGCAGCACTTCACCACGCCGCCGAACGGCAAACACCAGCGGGCGATCCAGCACTGGCAGGTCGGAAACCTTCAGCCGTCGCGCCTGCCCCTCGCGCAGGTAGACCCGCACGACACCGCTGCCGTTTCGCACTTCGTACTCCAGCGCTGCGGCATCACCCTTGAGATGCACGCTGCCTGGCAGCGCATCGAGATGCGCCCGCGCATCCGCCGGCACGAACGCATTCACGTCGATATGCACCGACGTCCGCTGAAATTCTTCCCACGATGTCACGTCCTCGAGCTGTGCACGAATCAGCGCGCGTACCGAGTCACGATCTACGCCAGCGAGCGCCCCACCTGACCGGCGCCAGTATTCGTCGAGCGACTGCACGGCGCGATCGATCCGCGGACGACATGGATGATCGACGTCACCGGCGGCGAGTGCCGTGGCCAGCAGCGTTCGCGCTGCATCGAGAAACTCGGCTGGAATGTCTCCGTGAATCCGTTCCATGCCGCGTTCGAGGTTGAACCCGAAATATTCGAGGCGCCTGGCGATGGCGAGTTCCTGACGTTGCTTGTGGCGGGTCAGCGCGACAGTGGCCGTCCCCTGAACTGCATACTTGCGCAAGAGTTCGAACGGCACCGTCGTTCCTTCGATGCTCGCGCGCGCCACGCCCATGCGATCCGCGAAGTACCGCAGCGTTCCCGCGATCGCGCCCCACGTCCCCGCGACCGACGTCTTGGAAATCCGAACGCTCTGGCCATCCGCCGTCTGCTCATCGAGCACCAGATCGAACGGCTCGATCTCCGCGATGAGATCGACAAAGCGCGCGCGCAGCTTGTGATCGGCGAGCGGCAACACCGCGGGCAACTTCTCATCGAGCGCGCGATAGACGGACGCCATCCCGAGCGCGCCATCCTCAATCGCCTTCATCAGCACGCCCCGGCGGTCCGCCCACTCCGCCAGGTGCACTTCATCGAACACGTGACGAGGCAAGCCATGCACCTCACCAACTCGGCCGCAGTGATTCACCGCCTCGACGAGAAGGTTGTACGCCGTGAGATGATCGCTGCCAGCAACGAGCACGCCGTGCAGGTCGCGCTCTTCGCGCGTCATCCGGTGGAGCGAGTCGATGCCACTGGCACCGGCGACCATCGGCAACGTCTCTGCATCGGCGTGCACCAGCAGTTCTGCCCATGGCCGTTCCACGGGGAGCGCCTCAACCTGTCGGCCGTACTGGGTCAGCCGGCCATGCTCAATGAGACCGCGCGTTGTGAGTCGGTCCACCGATCGGCGATACGCGGTGCGATCCAGCGGCACTGGCAATTCAAGGTCGGTGGCATCGACGCCAAGCGCCGCGCAGGTGAGCGCCACGCGATCGGTATCGCCGGCGAGTTGGAACTCGGGCGGTCCGGGACGCAGCGAAGCAAAATCGAGTTCGCGATCTGACAGAATTGCCACTTCGCCATTGGCAACCCGGCCGTGTACCCGGCCTGCCATCTGCAGGATTTCGTTGGCGCCGAGATAGGTGCGGTGGAGCACGTTGCGCCCATGCTGCACCAGGTTCCCGTATCGCGCATCATAGATCACGACGGTGTCGAGGCCCGGGACGTTCAGTGCCGACTGACCGGCAGCGGTCATCGCCAGCAAGTACGGCTTGGCAACCTGTCCTTCGAGAAAGGGTCGCAGGACGCGGATCGGTTCGCCGCCGTGATAGAA
This sequence comes from Gemmatimonadota bacterium, assembly GCA_025360265.1. Lineage (GTDB taxonomy): Bacteria > Gemmatimonadota > Gemmatimonadetes > Gemmatimonadales > GWC2-71-9 > Palsa-1233. The sequence goes on along the minus strand of JANYCP010000027.1, from coordinate 15,692 downwards.
CGCAGTCGACAACTTCGGAAAGCGCGAACCAAGTTCCGCGCCGAGTCGCTCTACCTCGGCACGCGTCGGGAGAAACACCGCGACACCGCGACGAGCGCTGATGAAGCGTCGCACGGTGCGATCGTCGAGGAATGCCGCCGGCTGCTTCGCCGTCACGGTCACCTTTGCCTTGAGCGCAGGATCGAACGCACTGGTCTCAAGCACTTCGTCACTGTGGAGATACTCGCGATACACTTTCGGGTCGACGGTTGCCGAAAGCCAGATGAACCGTGCGCCGGCGCGCTTGCCGAGCGCGAGACAAAGTTCCAGTTCGGCGGAAGTCTGGTGAATCTCGTCAACGATGATGGTGTCACGGCGCGTGATGAGGTCATCGGCGAGCCAGCGTCGCGCAATTCCTGTCGTGACAATGACGACATTCCATTGCGGAGTTTCCGGCGTTGCCTCGCGTTCGCGATTGACGACGCCGACCAGCAGCGGCACCTCGAGAATCTGCTCAGCGATCAGTCGAATCCCCAGCGTCTTCCCCGTCCCGGTGCCGGCGACGATCCCGAACCCTTTGCCGTCCCGAGCCCACTGGCGGAGGGTCGCACCGTGTTCGCGCTCCAGCAGCGTATCGACGTGACTGTGCAGCGCCAGCTCGATCGTCTCGCACGCCGCGCGGGTCGGGGCGATCACCACCACGCGACCTCGCGGGTGCAGCGCGTGGCGGTAGGCCTCGATGTCGACCGGGAGGATGTGGTCGCGGGTGGGTTGCATCGGGGGGAAGCTAGTGGTGGGGGGAGGGGGCGTGGGCCGTGTTTGTACCGGCGCACCATGCTGCGCCGGTACACTTATATTGCCCCCCCGACTGGGAGGATCAATGCAGGGCAAGGTTTGTCTGGTGACAGGAGCGAATCGCGGCATCGGTCGCGCGACGGCGGAAGCGCTCGCGCGTCAGGGTGCGACGGTGCTACTGGTATGCCGCGAGCGCGCAACCGGGGAAGCAGCGAAACAGGAGATCGCCCGCACCACCGGCAACGCGAACCTGGAGCTCTTTGTCGCGGATTTCGCCGTACAGGCTGAGGTCCGGCGGGTGGCAGAAGAAATCAGGGCGAAGTATTCCCGACTGGACGTACTCGTCAGCAACGCCGGCGTGATGCTTCTCCATCGTGTCACCACGGTCGACAATATCGAAGCGACATTTGCGGTGAATCACCTCGCCTCGTTCATTCTCATCAACGAACTCGGCGACTTGCTCAAGGCAAGCGCGCCGGCCCGTGTCGTGATCGTGGCATCGGAAGCCCACACACGAGTCTCCGATCCTGAAGACTGGGATAGCACCAAGACGTACAACGGCCGCGCCGCGTACAATCGTTCGAAGCTCGCGAACGTGGTGTTCACCTACGACCTGGCGCACCGGCTTGAAGGAAGTGGCGTGACCGTGAATTGCTGCCACCCGGGCTGGGTGAACACCAATATCCTGCACAGCATGTACGACCGCTGGTGGCTCCGCTGGGTCTGGCCGATCGTGCAGAAGTACTTCACGGTATCACCAGAAGAGGGGGCGAAGATCGTGGTCCACCTGGCGACATCGCACGACGTCGACGGCGTCACTGGCAAGTACTTCAACCAGATGCGCGCCACGACGTCGTCGCTGATCTCGCACGATCCCGTGATCGGTGCACGCTTGTGGAACCTGTCGCTCCGATTCACTGGCGAGCTGCCGCCGGTGACGATTACTGGGGAGCATATTGCAGGTCATTAGTCGTTAGTCGCGAGTCGCTAGATGTGAGACGGGGTGCGAGGCAATCATAGGCCTGCACCCCGTTTTGATTCTCACCACCAACGACCAACGACCAACGACCAACGACTAACGACTAACGACTATACCATCAGATGCCGTCGCATCGTTTCTTGCTCAGTGTCCGCCGCGCGGCCGCGAGCGGTATGCATCATGTGCCGGTGACTGCGGCGGAGCCTGGTGCGTGTTGCGATCGTCATGCTGCGGCTGCTGTGGCCGCTGCGGCTGCTGTGGCCGCGTGTCCCGGCCGCCACGGTCGTCGCGTCCGTCACGCCCATTCCTGTCATCCCGCGGCTGCTGGTAGCGTTGATCGTTGCGATCGTTACGGTAGTCGCGATCGTTCCGAACATTGCGTGGATCCGACCGGTAGTAATCGCGGCCGTAGTTGTAGTTGCGGCCATAGTCGCGGCTACGGAAGCGCTCCTGCCAGACGATGAACTCACTCTGCCGCGGTGCGAAGAACATTTCATCACGAAAGCGGTAGACGATGATCGCTTCCGCGTACGGCACGATCGGGTAGTCGTAGTAGTAGCCGTCGTAGTAGTACACTGTGACCGGCTGCCACTCGTCGTAGTAGCGATCCCACGCACCGAAGCGGTACTGATCGTATTCACGTACCGCGAGCTGACGGTGGGCGCCGTAGGTGCCCGGACCAGGGCGGCCAATCGGGATATCGATATGGACCCGGGCCGAAACCTGCGCGGCGGCGGGAGCGGCGCTCAACGTGGCAAGAATGGGAACAGCTGCAATCCAGAGCGGGCGCATACAAACCTCCTGAACGGTGCGAGTTACTTACGCACCCTATAGAGGCGACCTTCGTGCCAATGTCTAACTTTATATACAACAACAGCTTAGCTAAAACAAACGAAACCATCGGTGTCCCCCTGGCAGGACACATCTGTCCCCGGATGAGCGGCTGCCCGAGCAATGCTTATGTTGTTCGCTGGCTAACGCGTGCCACCCGTTCAGGAGCCTCGATGGGCAGTTTTCGGATCAGCGTCAGCAAGGACTATCTCACCTTTGCGGCAGCCCATTTCATCACGTTTCGGGGTCATGCCTGCGAATCACTGCACGGCCATAACTACCGGGTGGCGATCGTCATCGAAGGGGCGATCGACCCGGAGTGTCATTTCGTGGTGGACTTCGCGATTCTGAAGCGGATCGTGCGATCACGCGTCGACCTCCTCGATCATCGCGTCCTGCTGCCGGCGAACAATCCGAAGCTCGCGTTTCGCCAAGCGAACGAGATGACCTACGTCGAGTACCTTGGCACCCAGACATATCAATTCCCGACACGCGATTGCGCCATTCTGCCAATTCCCAACACCACTGCCGAGATGCTTGCCGAATGGTTCGCAACGCAAGTGCGTGATGAGTTGGCGGTGGCGGGCGGGAAGATCGCGCTGCTGGAAATCGAGGTTGAGGAATCGGCGGGACAATCGGCGACGTACAGCGAGCGCCTCGCCTAACTCGAATCAGGATCGGAGCAACGTGCCGAAGAATTCCGAAGCCACGTACAATGGTGCTGCACTCGACGCAAAACTTGCCGCCTTGCCGGGATGGAGTGGCAGCAACGGCTGGTTGCAGCGGGAATACAAGACTGATGGCTGGCGCAGCACGATGCTGCTTGTCAACGCGATTTCGTTTTTCGCAGAAGCCGCCAATCATCATCCCGATCTCGAAGTGCACTGGGGCAGTGTTGTCGTGCGTCTCCAGACGCACTCGGCCGGTGGCGTGACCGAGAAAGACCTGCAACTCGCGGAACAAATCGAAGCTACGGCGGCGTGGCGCCCGTAGTCATTCGCCTCGATCCGGCGCTGACGCCCATCGAGGCCCTCTCCCGATTCAGCGGCGCGCCGCACCTTTGCCTCCTGCAGAGCGCCGCGACCGAACACCCGCTCAGTCGATACTCCTATCTCGCCGCCGATCCTGTGGCGCTCGTGAACACGAACGCCGAGCAATGGCCGTCGGTCCGCGCGCAGCTGCGTGCGACGTTTGCACCGAAGGCGGACATTGTTCCTCACCTGCCGCCGTTTCAGGGCGGCTGGATGGGTTGGCTCAGCTATGAGCTTGCGCCCGCCTTCGACGAGACGATCGCACACTCACGTCGCCCGTTCTCCATCCCGGACGTCGGCCTCGGCTTGCACGACTGGGTGATTGCCTGGGATCATGCGCAGGGCAATATCTGGCTGATCAGCAGTGGGATCGATCACAGCGGAAAGCGTGACGCCAAACGGGCGGGAGTGCGCGCCGATGCCGTCCTGCAGCAATGGCAACAGGCGCCGCTGGTTCGGAACCGAGCCGCAGATACTGGCCCCACCAACGCGCCCATCGTCGCCGATTTTACCAGAGCAGCATATGAAACCGCGGTTCAGCGCGTCATCGACTATGTGCTGGCGGGAGATATTTTTCAGGCGAATCTTGCGCAACGATTTGTGGTGCCGTTCCCGGGCGACCCGTGGCGCCTGTACCGCGAACTCACAGCGCGCACACCAGCGCCAATGGCGGCGTTCATCCAGCGGGACGCCATGGCCATCGCCAGTGCGTCGCCTGAACAGTTCCTCCGGCTTGACGCGGCGAGCGGTCGGGTCGAGACGCGACCGATCAAGGGCACCCGGCCTCGCGACAGCGACCCTCAACGCGACGCGCTGTTGGCCGAAGAATTGATCGCGAGCGAGAAGGATCGCGCAGAGAATGTGATGATCGTCGACTTGCTGCGAAATGATCTCTCGCGAGTCTGTCGGCCGGGAACGGTGCGCGTTCCGACGTTGTGCGCACTCGAATCCCATCCCACGGTGCACCATCTGGTGTCGACCATTGTTGGTGAACTGGAACCAGGTCGCGACGCCCTCGACCTGCTCGCCGCAACATTTCCGGGCGGATCGATCACAGGTGCGCCCAAGCTACGCGCCATGGAAATCATCGGTGAGCTTGAACCGGTCGCGCGCGGCGTCTATTCGGGGGCGATTGGCTGGATCGGCCTCGACAGCAGCATGGAACTGAGCATCGCGATTCGTACAATCACGCTCACCGATGGCTTCGCTTCGCTGCATGCGGGTGGCGGCATCACGGCGCTATCAGTGCCGTCAGCGGAATTTCGTGAGGCACTCGACAAGGCAGACGCGCTGCTCGCCTCGGTGAACGCGTGATCGTACTGCTCGATCACGATGATTCGTTCGTGCATACGCTCGAACGCTATGTGCGTGAGCTCGGCGAACAAACGCAAGTGGTGCGCGCTCGACACACCACAGCGGCCGCTGTCGCGGCACTCGGTGCCACCCACATCATTCTCTCGCCAGGTCCGCGAACACCGCGAGAGTGTCCGGTCGCCCTCAACCTCGTGCGGCGGTTCGGCAGCACCACCCCGATTCTTGGCGTCTGCCTCGGCCATCAATGCATCGCAGCGGCGTACGGCGCACGCGTCGAGCGTACCAGTCACCCACGCCATGGTCGCACGTCTGACATTACCCATGACGAGCGCGGTGTCTTCGCCGGTGTCCCGACGCCGTTTCGTGCGACACGGTATCACTCGCTCGCGGTCGTGGCAGCCAGCGTTCCATCAGATCTCGTGGTGACGGCGACAAGCGACGATGGCGACATCATGGGAATTCGGCATCGGCGCGGCCCGGTTGAGGGCGTGCAGTTCCATCCCGAATCGGTGCTGACCGAATGGGGCTACCGCATCCTCGCGAACTTTCTCGGCCGCGGCGTGAGCCGAACCGGCGTGACCGCCGACGCGCTCCCTTATCCTTCATCGCATGGAGACTAGAGGGCTCAGAGGGTTGGCAGTACTCGGAGGGGTCGTGATTGCTATCGGTGGCGCGATGCCGGCGCACGGTCAGTCGCCGACCAAGAAGGTGGCGCGATCGAGGGCGCATCCGGATTCAACCGCTCCGCAGAAGGCAGCCGTTGCGATCGCCGTTGTTCCGCCGATTCCTACGTTGCCTGGCGCACTGCTGCCGGCGAACCGCATCGTGGCCTACTACGGCAATCCGCTCTCCACCAGCATGGGCGTGCTGGGCGAACTGCCACCGCAGCAAATGCTCAACAAGTTGGCAGCCACCGCTGCGGAGTGGACCAAGGCCGACAGCACCCACCCGGCTCGCCCCGCACTGCACCTCATCGCTACCGTAGCACAGGGCCACAAGGGCGCCGACGGCCTGTATCGGGCTCGCCACTCTGATTCGCTGATTTCGAAGGTTGCTGGCTGGGCGGAACAACGCGGGTGGCTGATGTTCCTCGACGTCCAGGTGGGTTGGAGCAACGTGCCCGCCGAACTTCCCCGCCTCATTCCCTGGCTGAAGAAGCCGTGGGTACACCTCGCGCTCGACCCTGAATTCGCGATGTACGATGGTCGAATCCCCAGCAAGAAGATGGGAACACTCGACGCTCGCGATATCAACTATGCCATCGACATGCTGGCGAAAATTGTCGATCAGGAACATTTGCCACCCAAAGTGCTCGTGGTGCACCGATTCACCGTCGACATGCTCACCAACTGGCGCCTGATCAAGCGCGATCCACGGGTACAGGTGGTCATCGACATGGACGGCAACGGAACACCGTCCGGCAAAACCCAGATCTACAAGCTGATCATCACCCGCCACCCGGTGCAGTTCACCGGCTTCAAGCTCTTCTATCACCTCGATCATCCGATGATGCCGATCGCCGACGTATTGGCATTGCAACCAATCCCGCTATACATCCAGTACCAATGACCGTCCGCTGCCGCGTCCTCCTCCTCTGCGTTCTCGGCGCCAGCATCGGGCGCGCGGCGCCGGTGCTGGGTCAGGTGACCAGCACCGACTCAATCGCCGTCGCGAAGGGGAAGGCGCTTTTTCATGGCAAGGGACTCTGTTTTTCCTGCCACGGCAAAGAGGGCGAGGGATTGCTGGCGCCCTCGACCAGATTGGCGGGCCGCGTGCTGGTTCACACGAAGCCGACGCTGCCCGAGCTCATCGCACTGATCAAGACTGGGGTAGACAGCGCCCACTCCAGCATTACGCAGTCGATGCCGGAACGTGGCGGCTCACGGATGACTGACACTGAGGTGGAGGCCGTCGCCAAGTACGTGATGGAACTCCAAAAGCGAGCGCCACCCCGGTAACGCTTTGTTAGTTGTTTGTGGTACCACTATTCATAAGTCGCTATCAATCAACGACTTCTGACGAACAAATCCAACCGTAGTATTTCTAGCAACTTTCTCATATCCAGACTGGCTTTGGAGCGGCCAATCGGCTAGATTGTCCCGTCCTGCCACATGCTGTCCTCCGAACAATTTCGCGAGGAGTCGCGCCTGGAGCTTCCTACATCCCACCGTATCCCCCTGACTTGGCTAACCGAGCATGGCGGGCCTGCGGTTCGATACCGGACATTGGCCGAGCTCGCGCCGGCTGGCGCAGTGAATCCGGAAACGTTGGCCGAAGCGCTCCGCAATCTGATCCTGTCGGCCGAGGTGTCTGCGGTCACGACCCGTCAGGCTGACGATGGGCTTTGGGGCAGCAACTACCTGGCCTTCCAGCCATCAGAACGGGACGAAATTGACGAGGTTGGAACCGTCGCCCAGTATCGGCGCCTGGTCCAACTCGGCGTGCCGAACACCACTCGCCCATTTCGCCTGGCCGACCGGATGCTCTTCCGGACGCTGTCGCGGGATGACGACCCAAACCTGCTGGGTGAGTTCGCCGATCTAGCCGAAGCAGATCCGCGGGGGACCGAGGCGTTCCGCAACCTGATTCGTGAGGGTGCCTGCGCGGCCCTTGCCGAGGCAGGCCACGACGCTGATCCGCGACTGCGCGGGTCGGCGCACAAGATCCTCAGCTCGGTTTCGGCGTTCTTGCGCTCGCCGCTGGCCGAAGATCCGTTCATCAAGAAGGGTGGCGGGTTCCAACTCCACCCAGAGGCGACGCCTCCGACGTGGTGGTCGCTCGCGATGATCGCGGCGATGCCTTCGCTGCAGCGTGAGCGGGCAGGCTTCCTCGACCGGCTGGGCCAGTACCTTGCGCAGCCTGCGCCAGATCGGTCGTACATGGCGGCGATCGGTGGACACACGATGAAGCCGATTCATGTGCTGCTTGGCGATCCGATCGAGCTCGACCCGAAACAGAAGGGGATGCCGAAGGACGTGCCGTTGGCGCTGCACTATGTCGAGTTGTTGGCCGGGATTGGCATCGCACAGGTTCTCGCCGCCCCAAATGCCGCGATGGGATTCTCGCGCTTGCTCGAGGATGTCGATGCGCACGGCATCTGGCACCCGAAGAATCTTCGGTCGCAGCCGAAGCCCGCGACACCGCTGACGTACCACTGCTGGCCACTCGCACTGGACGATGGCGAGCTTGCCTCGCGACAGGCCGACATCACGTTCCGACTGGCATGCATTGCAAAGCGTCTTGGCTGGCACCTCGAGTATTCGTGAGATGCCCGACGCGATCGATCTGACCCCGTTCGGATTCACGCCAACAGAAGGCCTGATCTACGAGGTCCTGCTGCGCGGCGGCCCGGGCACCGGTTACACGATTGCGCGTGCGGCGGGACTGGCGCGCGCCAATGTCTATGCCGCACTCGAGGGGTTGGTCGCTAAAGGCGCTGCACGAGTTGGCGAAGGACGGCCCAAGCAGTTTCGCCCGGAGCCACCGAGCACATTGCTCGCACGGCTGACCGATCGGCAGGGCGAAGCGATGGATCAGCTGAGTGCAGCATTGGGTGCGCTCGCCGCGCCAGACACACCGACGCTCGTTGAACTCGCCTCACCGCGCGGCGCAGTGCAATTGATGGGACATGAGATCGCCCGCGCCACGCGCAGTGTCGACCTGATCGCACCGCCGGATGGCTGTCTGGCGCTGGCGCCCCAGCTTCGCCGAGCCGCCTCGGTTGGTGTGACGCTGGACGTCGGCTCCACCGGCCCCGTGCCGCTCGGTGCAGTGGCGGTCGTGACAATTCCTCCAGCGAATTGGCCGGGTGAACCCGTGCTGCTTGTCGTCGACGAACGGGCGGCGCTGATCGGCAGCCGGGACGGCGATCGGTTTTCTGGCCACTGGGGAAGCGGTACTGCGTTTGTGGCTGCGGCTCGATCTGCGACTGCTGCTTTGCGGGAGGGGCGGTGATCGATCCGGCGGACGAAGAGGACGAAGCGCTCGCTTCACTCAAGCGTGACTATCTCCGCGACGCACCCGAGCGCCTCGCGGAACTCCGGAAGGACCTCGCTGCATTTCGCGCCGGTGAACACGACGCACTCGATTCACTGAGACAACGCTTCCATCGGCTCGCGGGATCCGGTGGGTCGTACGGCTTTCCGCGCGTCACCGAAGTCGCGCGCGCCATGGAGGAACGGATCCTCACTGGTCCACGGCCCACGATTGCAGATGCCGATCTGGTGGAACAGGCGATTCACGACATTCGTGACGCCTTCGATGATGAAGCCAACACGCTTGACATGCCAATGGTGCTCGGCCGGCTTCCGGGATTTGCCTATCGCGCGTTGATCGTGATGCGTCCGACATCACTCCGCGACAGCATCGCGAACGCCCTCCTCAAGACCGGATTCGAACTCGACGTCAACGAGGGCAACGTCGATCCGTGGGATATTCCACCATCGAAGCGTCCCGATCTGGTCGTCATCGGAACTGACGTCGGCGACGATGCCCTGATGCTGGCGCGATACTGGGCTGCCGCGACGCCCGAACGACCTCGCGCGGTGGTGCTCGCCGACACCGATGAAAAACTGGATCGCTTGCGCACGGCGGCCGCTGGTCTCGACGCGGTATTCGGACCGGCCGCGCTCCCTGGAGAACTGGCACTATTCGCCCGCGGCCTCGCCCGCGTCGGTGCACCGCCGCCAAACGTGGTGGTCGTCGAAGATGATCCGGCTCAGGCGCAACTGATGGCGACGTGGCTTGGCCAGATTAATGCGCGGGTGTCGCTGTGTGGCAGCGCGCAGTCGGCGACAGACACGTTGTCGCGCGAGTTGCCGGACTTGGTGCTGCTTGATGTGGACCTGCCCGACGTCGACGGATATGCGATTGCACGTCTGATGCGTCAGGACCCGCGACTAGCGCTGGTGCCGATTGTCTTCCTCACGGCACGGCATACACTCGCCGATGAAATGGAAGGGTTGCGCGCTGGTGGCGATGATTTTCTCGCGAAGCCGGTGGAGCGGAGTCATCTGCTGCAGGTTGTGCTCACCCGCACCGAACGTGGTCGGCGAATCCGGGAGCTGGTACATCGCGACGGGCTGACTGGCGTGCTCAACCACGCGACGCTGATGGCGGAATTGGAGCATGCGATCTCCTTTGCCGCGCGCCACAGTGAACCACTCTGCTTCCTGATGCTCGATCTTGATCATTTCAAGCGGATCAACGACACCCACGGGCACCTCATTGGCGACCAGGTACTCATGCATGTGTCGACGGTTTTCCGGAAGGCGATTCGCAGTTCCGATTTGATCGGGCGCTACGGCGGCGAGGAATTCGGGATCATCCTGCGCCGTTGTCCGCCAGAGAACGGCATGGTGATCGCTGAAAAGCTGCGTTCCACGCTGGCGGCCACGCCGGTGAAGGTGCGCGGCGGCGCCGAGCTCTCGCCGCGGGTGAGCATCGGCGTCGCGGCGTTCCTAAGCGACAAGGAGATTTCCGTCGCGGATTTCACGGCAGAGGCGGATCGCGCGTTGTATGAAGCGAAGGCCAGCGGGCGAGACAGAGTCGTAATGGCATAAAGATAGGAGATAGGAGATAGGAGAGAGGAGATAGGAGACAGGACCCTGCAGGTGCCTCCCTCCTATCTCCTATCTCCTATCTCCTATCTCCTATCGCTTTAGTGTCTAAACTGCGTACTCAACGCCACCACATCTCTCGGATTCTCGTCGCCGAACAGCAGCTTCCCTTCCGAGTACCGTGCATCGCGCAGTGCCAGCGCCAGCACCTCCCCTAGCTCCTCAACCGGATGAATCTCGAGGCGCTTGCGGGCTTCCGCCGGCAGATCATCAAGATCGGACTCGTTCTGCTTCGGGATGATAATCTTGGTAATCCCGGCTCGCAGTGCACCGAGCAGCTTTTCCTTCACGCCACCGATCGGCAGCACGCGGCCGCGGAGCGTGACTTCGCCGGTCATGGCGATGTCGTGACGGATTTCGCGTCCTGACAGTGCCGAGACCAGCGCAATCGACATGGTGATACCAGCGCTGGGGCCGTCTTTCGGAATCGCGCCGGCCGGGACGTGGATATGCACGTCACGATCGAACATCTCATCCTTGATGTGCAAGGCCTCGGCATGCGAGCGTGCGTATGTCCACGCCGCGCGCGCCGATTCCTTCATCACATCACCAAGCTGGCCCGTCAGCACCAGTTCACCCTTGCCGCGCATGGTCGTCGCTTCGACGAACATGATGTCGCCGCCCATTGGCGTGTAGTACATGCCAGTAGCCACACCGACCTGGTCGCTGCCCGACTTCTCTTCGGGGTGCAGCTTCGGACGCCCGAGCAGTTCGCGCACGAGCGGCGGCGTCACATCGACCTTGGCCACTTCCCCCGCTGCAATGCGGCGCGCTACCTTGCGTGCCACTTTGCCCACTTCCCGTTCCAGCTGGCGTACGCCAGCTTCCCGAGTGTAACGCTGCACCAACTCCAGGAGCGCCGGACCCGTGTAGCTGATTTGCTCAGCCGTCAGCCCATTCTCCTCCAGCTGACGCGGCACCAGATATTTCTCGGCGATGGCGACCTTCTCCACCTCGATATATCCGGAGAATTCCACGATCTCCATCCGGTCGAGCAGCGGACCGGGAATATTCTGCAACAGGTTCGAGGTGGCGATGAACAGCACCTCGCTCAGGTCGAACGGAATGCCGAGATAGTGATCGGTGAACGAATCGTTCTGTGCCGGATCGAGCACTTCGAGCAACGCTGCCGCCGGATCCCCCTGGAATGAGACGCCGAGCTTGTCAACTTCATCGAGCAGGAAGACCGGGTTCTTGGTGCCCGCCTGCTTCATTCCCATGACAATGCGGCCGGGCATCGCGCCGACGTACGTGCGACGGTGGCCACGGATATCCGCTTCGTCGCGCGCACCACCAAGCGAGATGCGCACGTACTTACGGCCCATGGCTCGGGCGATGCTCTTGGCAACAGATGTCTTGCCGACGCCGGGAGGCCCGACGAAGAGCAAGATGGGAGAATGCTTGCGCCCTTCGGCGACGGGGTCGCTGGCGGCAGGGTCGCCGGCCACCGCGGCTGCTTCCGAGGCGGCGGCGTCCTTGTCCTTCTGCGTGCGCATCGCGCGGACAGCGAGGAATTCGAGCACCCGATCCTTCACGTCACCGAGCGCGTAGTGATCTTCGTCCAAAATCTTGGCGGCCTCGACCATGTCGAGCCGTTCCTCAGTGCGGGTGTTCCACGGCAACTCGGCCACGTGTTCGAGATACGTGCGAATGACCTGTGATTCCATGGACTCGCGCCCCGCGCGGCGAAGCCGGCCGAGTTCGCGATTGACCTCCTTGCGTGCTTCGTCGGGAAGTTCAAGCTTCGCCAGCCGCTGCTCAAGTTCATCCATCTCGCCGGCATCATCCTCGTCGCCGAGCTCACGGCGAATCGTCTTGAGCTGCTCGCGCAGGTAAACCTCGCGCTGCCGATCGCCGAGTTCTTCCTGCACCTGACTCTTGATGTCTTCCTGGGCATCGAGCACGGCGATTTGTCGCTGCACGTGCACAAGCACGCGACGCAACCGGTCATCGACGGCGAGCGTTTCGAGTAATTCCTGGCGCTGCGCGGTATCAAGGTCCAGGTACCCGGCGACCAGGTCGGAGAAGCGGCCCGGCTCGTCGATCCCATTGAGCACTTGCTGCACGACTTCTTCGGGAAGCCCCGACTTCTGACCCAGCTCGGCGGAGCGCGCCCGGAGTTCCTTGTGCAATGCAATGAACGACGCATCCGATGCACTTACTGGCGGCATGTCATCGAGTGGACGCACCACGGCCACCAGGTGACCGTTCTCCTCGGTGACGTGCATGGTCATCGCGCGGCGATCGCCGTGAAGCAGCAACTGCATCCCGGACATGCCACGCTGTAACTGGGTGATCTTGGCGATGGTGCCGACCTGGTACAGTCCTTCGGGCGAGACACCTTCGATGTTTTCACGCTGGGCAACCGCAAAGACAAGCTTTTCGGGCGAGGCGAGCGCAGCCTCGATCGACTTGATGGTCATTGGACGGCCGGCACCGATTGGAGCGGTGACGCCTGGGAAAAGGACAACATCCCGGAGGGGGAGGACCGGGATCGTCAGACGTTCTGCCATGCTGGATTCTCCTGCCATATCTCACCATACGCTTTCGTTGGGGGTCCGGATCGCGATCGGCAAGTGTTGCCACTGACATGGGCATCAGCCGTGCCACCCGCAAGGTATCCGATCCTGCCGCCGTGGCGGGAACCGGGACCCCGGATCGCGCCACCGGGGCACGGCGGGGAGGGACCGATCCGCCGAACCTGTCGCGACGGCAGGCCCGTTGTGGCACGTTGCTAGCCCTTCCATCTCCGTGCAGATTCAAGGGTTAGTCCGAATCCGGCCTCCCCCGAATCAGGACCCGAATGGGCGATCAGTCGTCTCAACACTCGTTGCCGATGCTCCTGAAGGAGGCGCTTGGCGACGCCTATACCATCGAAGGTGAGATCGGGCGGGGCGGCATGGGGGTGGTGTACCGAGCGCGGGACGAACGTTTGCAGCGCCGCGTCGCGATCAAGGTGCTGCCACCAGAACTCGCCTTTTCATCGGAGATTCGTCAGCGTTTCACCCGCGAGGCGCAGACCGCCGCGAAGTTGTCCCATCCGCACATTGTCCCGATTCACGACGTCGGTGAAGGCCACGGCATCGTCTATTTCGTGATGGGGCTCATCGAGGGAGAATCGCTCGCGGCACGCATTCGGCGTCGCGGTCGCGTTCCGGCCGAGGAGACGCGGCGGATCATTCGGGAAACCGCCGATGCGCTCTCGGCCGCACATGCGCTTTCAGTGATTCATCGCGATATCAAGCCGGACAATATCCTGCTCGAAGGCACGCGTGGCCGCGTCATGGTCACCGACTTCGGCATTGCCAAGGCGCTCTCTGCCTCGAGCGGGGCCACGCTCACCAGCGCGGGAATGGCGATCGGTACACCGTCATACATGTCGCCGGAGCAGGCTGCTGGTGAGCGTGAAATTGATGGACGGAGTGATCTCTACTCGGTCGGCATCGTCGCGTACCAGATGTTGTCGGGCGAGCTGCCGTTCAATGCACCAACCGTTGCCGGCATCCTGATGAAGCAGATCACCGAGGCAGCGCCGCTGCTGCACGAAGGTTATCCCGACGTCCCGGAAGATCTGTCACTGGCTGTGGCTCGCTGCCTCGAAAAGGATCCGGCGAATCGCTGGCCTTCGGCCGACGCATTGCGGCGCTCGCTCGAAAGTCGCAACGTCGCTGGCTACCGTCCGACCGGTCTCGGCTGGAAGGCGCAGACCCGTGAAGCCACCGGAACCGCGAGACCATCGCCGCGACCGTCACCGACGCGCGGAACGCGCGCGCCGACGGAACGCCCGGCGCCAGTGCGGCCAATTGCGCCGACGCGCCCTGGCTCGCCGCGACCGTTGCCCAGCGTGCGGGGCGGTCCGGACCAATTCTTGCCGCGATCAAACGCGCGTGCGGCAGAGCGCGAAGCGCGGCGCGATCGCAAGCAACTCCGACGGGACTTGAAGGATGGGCCATTGCCGAACACTGGCGAGCCGATGGTCGTCGTGCGTGCGCGGAAACAGTTCGCGCAGTTTCTCGCAACGACCGGCGGCCTCTTCATGGTCAATCTGCTCACCGGGATGAACCACCCGTGGTTCCTCTTCCCCGCCTTCTTCACAGGCTTCGGGATGTTTGGTGCGTACTCACGGCTCTGGCAGGCGGGGTATTCGTGGCGTGATGTGCTGCATCGCCCCGACGCACCAGACTCGGTCGGCTCCGGCACGAAAGCGCCGCGGCTCAAGGGGTTGAAGCAGATAAGCGATCCAACCGCTGACGAATTCGGCGGCTACCTGTCCCGAATGCAGCAGGTGTACAAGGATCGCGGCATGATCCTCACGCAGATGGGCCTGTTGAGTGCAGCGGACAAAGAGATGTTGCCGGACATTGTTGAGACGACCGAGGGGCTTTACGCGCGGGCTGCGCAACTTGCTGGCACGCTCGGCTCGATGGATGGCATCGGACTTGATGACACGCCGAGACTCGAGGCGCGTGTTGCGGAACTGAAGCAGCGACCCGAGGGCGAGGAACGTGATCGCCAGATTTCACTGTTGCAGCAACAACTCCAGCGTCACCAGGAGATGGCTGCCCAGCGCGGGGCTTTCGCCGATCGCTTCGAAAGTTGTGTGCTGGCCATGCAAAACGTCCGGCTCGACCTGATGCGGCTCAAGCAGAGTGGCGTCGGGGCTGTGCTGAACGGGTTGACAATGGCCACGCAGCAGGCGCGCGCGCTGAGCCGCGACGTGGACAATGCGATTGGCGCGGCGGCGGAAGTGAAGGCGCTCTAGTAGTTCAGTATCTCCGCCATCGCCGCCTGCAGGCTCTCCACCTGCGGCAGGATGACATCTTCAAGTTCCGGCGCATAGGCCACGAACGTATCGGTGGCGGCAATGCGCTTCACCGGCGCGTCGAGCCACTCGAACATGTCACTGGCGATCTTGGCCGCGATCTCTGACCCGTACCCCCACGACAGCGAATCCTCATACGCCACGATCACGCGATTCGTCTTCTTGACGGATGCGGCGATCGTGTCCCAATCCACCGGATTGAGCGAGCGCAAGTCGATGACCTCGACACTCTGGCCGGTAGCTTCTTCGAGGTTCTTTGCAGCCTGGATGGTGCGCTGAACGACCGCGCCATACGTGATCACCGTCGCATCCTTCCCCGGCCG
>JANYCP010000025.1 GCA_025360265.1 Gemmatimonadota bacterium | reverse complement strand
CCGGCGAGTCTTGCCGCGCTGCTCGCAACTTCGATTTGGTACGCACTCTGGGACATCGAGCGGGCCGCGCCAGCATCGAGCAGCCAGCTCAAGCGTGGCACTCGGGCGTCGATCGCGAGCGGATCGACCAGATACTCGGTGCGAAGGGTGAGTGGCTGGAGCGCGCTGACTTGGATCTGGGGCAACGGATGGAGGGCGAGCAGCACAGCGGCGCTCCACCTCAATTTCAATGCATTGCTCACGGCCATGGCACGCGCTCGCGCTGATTGTGGATTGGATAGCGCACCGAATGTACCCGATCTCGAAGCGACTCACCTGACGTCAACGCCATGATGCCGCCGTAACCTCAGTGTGCGATGCCTCCGTCTGAAGAGCGAGAAGCAGGAGCGACCAGGGTGCAAGCGAGAGTGCCATGCGCCCATCCGTGGTCGTCAGCGGAAAAGCTTGTTCGAACCCCGGTCCGCCGTATCTCGCAGCTTGGGTGTCGAGTAGCACCCGCGCACTCCGGGCCGGCCCCCC
Source organism: Gemmatimonadota bacterium (assembly GCA_025360265.1). Taxonomy (GTDB): domain Bacteria; phylum Gemmatimonadota; class Gemmatimonadetes; order Gemmatimonadales; family GWC2-71-9; genus Palsa-1233. The sequence goes on along the minus strand of JANYCP010000025.1, from coordinate 3,948 downwards.
GATCGGTAGCGAATACCCCTGATTCGGCCAGGGCGAGGCAGCGACATTGACGACGCAGAGCATCGAGTCGCCGCCGTCGCGGATTCGCAAAAATGCGACGACTCCGTTGTCCTCATCGACATGCAGCACCTCGAGCGGTGCCGATCGCAGGACTGGTTGGTCCCACCATACCTGGTTCGCATCGGTGACGAGTCGCCGCATCTCGAGTCCGAATGCGTCATTGCAGCTTCGCCAGTCGAAGCGATGGTCGTCGTGGTCGGCATTGGCATCCCGCCGTGGGTGCCAGTAGCCGGGGGCATGACACTCCGCGCCCATGAAACACATCGGCGTTCCAGGTACCGCCACACTGAGCGCCCAACCGAGTCGCGCCTTGGCGCGCGCGACATCGTCATTGCGACCACCGGCAAGTTCGGTGAAATACCGGAAGCCGGTACGACCGCCGCCCTCATTGTCATGTGCGGAGTCGTGCGATCCCAGCAGGTAGCGAATCCGTGCAGCGGCCTCAGGCAAGTCAAGTAGCTCGCGGATCGACCCCACGCTGTCGCGAACGTCAGCGGGGCGCCCGACTCCCGCCGCGCTCGCGAACAATCGCGGATCGGCGAGTGCCCAGATCCGGTCGACGTGCGGTTCGGTGTGCAGCATCGGCTGCGCCATCCGGTCGTCGCCTCCCCATTCGATGATGAGCAGCTTCCCGTGCCATCTCGGCTCAGCACGCACCGCAGCAACGACTGCATCGATCACATCACCGGCGATTTCATCCGCTGCATCAACACGAAGGCCGTCCGCATGATACTCGGCAAATGCCGCCACAGCATTCGCCACAATGAAATCCCGGACCTCATGTTTCCAGAACGCGAGCCGCGGCCCCCAGGGTGTGCGCTCGCCGCCCTCGTAGAAAATGCCGCCGTCCTTGATCATCCCGTCAAAATCCCAGAGGCGGTTATCGAAATCCGACATGTGGTTCCAGACGACGTCAAAGATCACCGCAAGGCCGGTATCGTGCGCGACGCGAATCAGGTGCCGCAGCTCCAGCGGAGATCCGTAGGACGACTCAGGTGCGAAGAGATGTGACGGTGCGTATCCCTCGTTGCCGTCGCCAGGGTTCTGGTGAATCGGAAGGAGTGCCACGGCGTTGAAGCCGAGCGACTTGATGTATGGCAGCTTCTGTTCGAATTGAGCGAACGTTCCGGTGGCGGTGGGACCGGTGTCGACACCATCGCCGTTGCCCGAGAATGAGCCAACGTGAGCCTGATAGATCAGCCAGTCGGTATGCGCAGGCGTGACAAACGGATCGCTGGCCAGTCCGCTGCTGACCAGTTCAGCCGGCACGTCGACGACGACGGCGTTTCCGTTCGAGTCGCGAGTGTCCCGCGCCCACGGATCGACACGACGCAGACCGCGCGTCCCCGGATTGTGCTCATCACCGCCACGATTGTCGATGACGTACAAGTATTCGTCGGCGGCGCGCACACCACTCACCGTGGTGGACCAGGTTCCTTCCGGATCGCGGCGGAGCGGAAACTCCGCATCGCGCCACTCGTTGAACGATCCCATCACCGTAACGCGCTCGGCGTTGGGCGCCCAGGTTCGAAAGTGGCATGCCGATCCGTCGAGCGTCGCACCCATGGGATGCGTCACGTGCGCAGCTACGGCTTCTTCACTAGCTCGACCCGACGATTCTGGGCCGTCCCCGCGTCGGTCGTATTCTCGGCGACGGGCTTGCTGGCCCCGAATCCGGCGGTGGTCAAGCGGGACGCTTCGATTCCAAAGGTCTGCACGAGGTACGCCTTCACCGACGCCGCTCGGTCCTGCGACAGCTTGAGGTTGGTCGCGGCCACACCGGTATTGTCGGTATGTCCCTCTATCTCGAGCTTGAGGGCAGCATCATTCTTGAGCAGATCGCCGACCTGCGCCAGTACCGGTGCAGATTCAGGTTTGATCGTTGCCTTGCTCACGTCAAAGAGGATGCCATGCATCGCAACAGAGCCCTTGGTATGGAGGGCGTTCGCGAGATCACTCGCAGTGAACTCGATCTGTTGTTCCATACCACCTTCCTCTACCACCGTGAGGAAGAACTGTTCACCGTCATTGTTAATATCGAGTTCGACCCGGCGATTCTTGCCACCGACTCCCGGAAGCATGGCGATCGCAGTGCCGCCACCCGATGACACATTCTCCAGAATCTTCTTGCCGCCACGCTTGATGAACAGGTCAGTGTGATTGCGGGCGCTCTGGAGCGGACCGACCTTCTTACCACCGTCCTTGAGTATGTACTCGATGCGCCAGTACTTCCCTTCCACCGTGGTTGCCGGGTCGGTGAGGAAGTCGAACTTCGAGAAGTCCTGAGCGTCGTACGTCGAGATCAGGTAACCCGGCACCCGGGTAAACATCGGAGGGTCCTTACTACCCTCGGCGTCCTGCGCGCGGGCAGTGACCGGAAGAAGCAGCACGGAGGCAATGAACACAATTTGCGACAATTGCATCTGCGCTCCATCGACGAGGAATGACCAAGATTTCATCGCAAGCATACGTATTACCGCTGGCGCTGCAGCAGCTTCTCGATGTAAGGAATGGCGTCAGGCGTCTTGCAGCCGGTTTCGCCGTGATCCACCTCCACCTTGCCGATTCGCTTCGCGGCATCGACAACCTTCTTGCGGAGTGCGGGCTTGTAGACACCAAGGGCGATAAGTGCACTGTTCATCGCGCGCCGGGCCCAGTTGGCCGACCGGTGAATCTCCTTCTCAATGGTGGCGAGGATCTTCTCGGCGTCGGTGTCGCTCACCGACTTCGGGTCGCCCTTGATGCGCGACGCAAACATCGCGTAGCCGATCTCCCGCGTGGACTGCTCGGCCGACTTCATCCACGCCCGCATCGTCTTGTCGGCGATCGGGGCTCGAGCAAGAAGGGGCCCCAGATAGGGGTCCAGGAATCGGACCTGCCCTTCCTTGACGAACCGTTCGGCATCGGCGACGGTGATCATCGCGGCATCGGCCACCTGCAACGCCAGGATCCGTGCCTCGGCGTTCCCGGTCTTCCAGAGATCCATCGCGAGCCCGTGATCGACCTTGATCTTTTTCTGGATCCTGCCGATTTCGGACGTCAGCGTCCCGAAGACGTTGTTGCCCGATCCGTGACGCTTGTAGATCGCCGCAGTCTGGGCCTTCCCGGCCTTCTTGAGCGTCGCGAGAATTTCCTTGGCGTCCATCGAATTCCTCTGGGGTCTGGATTCCCATGAAGAATAACGCCCAACCACGCCGGTCGGCGTCCTACTTCTTCAAGACGCTCAGGAGGGCGTCGCCGAGTTGGTTCCAAATGAAATCGGGGAGTGATTCCACTGGAATCCATTGATGCTTGATGACGCCGTTCAGCGGCGTTCGACCTGGCGCCGTGTAGTTGTCCCCTCGGATGCCGAACGTATTGGTGGCCAGCTTGGCCACGCCGCGCGCGATGTTGCCGAAGATGCCCGTCTTCTTCCTGGCTACGCCCGGCAGCTCGACGCTCAGCCCTCGCCACCGCGGAGCCATCGTTCCCTCAGCGAGGCCGTCCTTCACTGTCGCCCGCCACTCGACCCCTTCGAACACCCCGGCGGTGAACCGCATGCCAACTGCGTCAGGCAGGAAGCCGTTCATTGCCTTGGGATCCATCGACCCAAGGGTGCCTTTCCAGGTCATCGCGAAGGTGCGCGACAGCAGCGGAACATTCCACTCCACATGCATCGCACCGGCACCCATGAGCTTCGCGTCACCAATCAGGCGGAATGGCGTTTGCGCGGTCATGGATCGTGGATCAGTACTGAAGTTGTATCCACGAAGCTGGAGTGACTTGAACGACAGCACGCCCGCATCCTTGGCGTCGTCATCGCGCTCGCGATAGGTCACCTGCCCCTGCGCCGCGAGCGTGTCGACCTGTATCTCTACATTGGCATCTCGCAGCCATCGCTGCGGCGTG
>JANYCP010000016.1 GCA_025360265.1 Gemmatimonadota bacterium | reverse complement strand
GATGGTGGCCGCCGACGGCGGGGTGTTCTCCTTCGGCGATGCCACGTTCCTCGGATCGTCCGCCGGCACGGCGTCGGAGCCGGTATCGCGTCTGGTGGCTACCGGTACCAGCGACGGCTACTGGGTCGTCCAACAGAACGGGACCATGGAGGCCTTCGGGGCGGCGGTCGGCCAGTCGCCGCCACCCCAGGCCCTGATGTTCGAGCCCATCACCCCGGGCGACAGGGCCGTACTCTTCGCCTTCCAACAGCTGGGCAAGCCCTACATCTGGGGGGGCAACGGACCGGTCGGCTACGACTGCTCCGGCCTGACCCTGGCTTCGTGGCAGCATGGCGCCGGCATCGGCTTCGCCCGGGTGGCCAACGACCAGTACCACACGGCCGGAATCCCGGTCGCTCTCGACAAGATGGCAGCCGGCGACCTCGTCTTCTGGGGTACGAACACCGCCGACTGGACGACCGTCTACCACGCAGGCATCTCCGTGGGAGGCAACCGCATCGTCGAATCGACGGGAGACCATGTACAGCTGAACCTGATCAGCCAGTGGGGCATGAGCGACATCATGCCCAACGGCAGGCGTCCCTGAACGCCACCGATGGCGGGTGGGTGGACGCACATCCCGCGGATGCAGGCGGCCCTGACCGCCCTCGGGCTTCCCGCGGGCTGGCTCAATGTCGCGCTGGTGCAGCTGGTCCGGGTGGTGCGGGGTGGTGAAGAAGTGAAAATGTCCAAGCGGTCCGGCGAGTTTGTCACGCTGCGCGATCTGTATGAGGAAACCGGAGTCGATGCCGCACGGTATTGGTTCCTGATGCGTCGGGGCGATTCGCACCTGATGTTCGATATCGATCTTGCCAAGTCGCAGACTGATGAAAATCCGGTGTATTACGTGCAGATGGCGCACGCCCGGATGTGCGGCATCGAACGGAACGCACTCGCCGCTGGCATCGCCCTCGGCGGCGCTCCTGATATCAGCGCGCTCTCCGAAGACGACGTCGCACTGCTCAAGACACTGGCGTACTTCCCCGATCTCGTCGCACGCTCGGCCGAGGCGTCTGAGCCGCACCGCATTACCACCTGGCTCGAGGAACTTGCCCGGGCAGTGCACGCCTGGTATCACAAGTCTCGCGTCATCGGCGAAACTCCTGCCGTGCAGAACGCGCGGCTCCACGTTGCCCGTGCGACGCGGCAGGTGATCGCCAACGCGCTCGCCCTACTTGGTATCACCGCCCCGGAACGGATGTGACGTCATGACCCTCCTCGTGGTTGGCAGTGTCGCTCTGGATTCAATTTCCACGCCGTTCGGCTCGACAGCGGATGCCATTGGTGGCTCCGCCGTCTTCTTCGCGGTGGCTGCCTCGCTCCTGCATCCGGTGCGGGTCGTCGGCGTAGTTGGTGACGACTATCCGGTGCACGAACTCGATCGACTGGCATCGCGCGGGATCGACTGGTCGGGCGTCGAGCGAGCGGTCGGCGAGTCATTCCGCTGGAAGGGGAAGTACTCCTATGACTTGCAAAGCCGGGAAACGCTCGAGACGCGGCTCGGAGTGTTTGCAAATTTCCAGCCGAAACTTCCGCCCGGCGCCGAAGATGCCAAAATCGTTTTTCTCGGCAACATCGATCCGGTGTTGCAGCTTGGCATTCTCGACCAGGTGAAGTCGCCGCTTTTCGTTGCGGCCGACACCATGAACTACTGGATTCAATCGAAACGTGACGACCTGATGAAGCTGCTCGCCCGCGTGGACATGTTGATGGTCAACGACTCGGAAGCGCGTGAACTGTCAGGCGACTGGAACGTGCACCGCGCTGGTCGATGGATTCTCGAACACGGCCCGAAGCGCGTGGTGATCAAGCAGGGTGAATACGGCGCGTTGCTGATCGAGCCGGGTCGCTCGTTTCACATTCCGGCGTTTCCGCTGGAAGAGGTGTTCGATCCCACGGGGGCCGGCGACGCGTTCGCCGGTGGATTCATGGGCTACCTCGGGCGCACCAAAGTGATTGACACGGCGCATATGCGGCGCGCGATGGTCTATGGCGCCACGATGGGATCGTATTCGGTGTCCGGGTTTGGCGTGAAAGGATTCGAGACCGTCACGACCGAGGACGTCGAAAAGCGGGTGCAACAGTTCATCGACCTCACCCATGTGCCGATGGCCGAGCCAGAAGGGTGACATCACCGCAATACGCTGCTGCGGGAGTCGACCTCGACGTCGCGGAAGACGCCAAGGCGCGTATCGGTGCCCTCATTGCCGGGGCGCGCACGACGCTGTCGGCCGGCGCGGTCGGTGCCTTTGGTGGGATGGTTCGCATTCCGGCTGGGATGCAGCAGCCGATGCTGGTGATGAGCACGGACGGCGTCGGCACCAAGGTCCTGGTGGCGCTTCAGGCGGGACGCTTCGATACCGTTGGGGAGGATCTGGTAAATCACTCGGTGAATGACATTCTGGTGCACGGTGCCCACCCGATTGCATTCATGGATTATGTCGCTGGGCATCGGCTCCCCGCCGAGATGATCGCCGGTGTGGTGGCGGGCATCGCGCGCGGATGCCGGGCTCACGATATGGCCCTCGCCGGCGGCGAGACTGCCCAGATGCCTGGGTTGTATGCGGAAGGAACGTTTGACCTCGCCGGGACAATTGTCGGTGTGATCGAGGAACGAGAGGCGCTGCATGGTGATGCTGTGCGGGCCGGAGATGTGCTGATTGCGTATGCGTCCGCCGGGTTGCACACCAACGGCTACACCCTCGCCAGACACGTGCTATTCGATGTGATGGGACTCACGCTCGACTCGATCGTTCCAGGAACGGCGACGACTGTCGCTGACGCGCTGCTCGCCGTGCACCGCAGCTACGCGGCGGCAATTCGCCCTGTCCTCGGGTCGATCCACGCGATGGCGCACATCACTGGCGGTGGAATCCCCGGCAATCTTGTTCGCGGCGATTGGCCAGTCGCTTGCGAAGCAGTGATTGACGTAGCCTCGTGGCAATGGCCCGCGATCTTCCAATTGATCGCCGATGGCGGCAAGGTGTCGCTCGATGAGATGCGCGACGTGTTCAATCTTGGCGTGGGGATGATCGCTGCGGCGCCTATCAACGCAGCAGAGCGCATTCAGGCGGCTGCGCAGGCGGCCGGTGTCCCGACGTGGCGTTGTGGTTGGGTTCGGGCTGGAACCCGTCGCGTGGTGTTTACCGATTGATGCAAACGCGATGGATTGCGGCGATTGCCGTTGCGGCGCTCTCGGCGGCCAGCCGGCTCGGCGCTCAAGGAAATGCACAGTGTGCTACCCACGTCAGCGGACCGTTCGGTGGTACCGGGGCGGTCAATGTCTGTAACGCTGGCGTCGATGGCGCATCGCTCTTTGTCCCGGTGGCGGGAATCCTTGTCGCGGGCGGCAACCCGTTCCTCGGCGCCACCGGCGGACTCGACGGCTTTCCACATCTTGGACTCACCCTGCGCGTCAATGCGACGCAAGTCGTGATACCCGATTTGCTCTACAACGGCGCAGGTACCACTGTGGGCGTGAAGCAGGTGCTGCTGGCGCCGGCTCCGCTGATTGAGGCCGCCCTTGGCGTATATCGCGGAACGGCGAACGGGAACTTTGCGTTTGACCTGCTCGGGTCGGCGCAGTTGCTGCCCACCAAGTTGATCGACGACCTGCACATCGACATCAATGCAACCCGGCTTGGCAGCGTGGCGCTCGGCCTCGGTGTCGGTGGTCGATTGACGCTCCTGGGCGAAGGCATGCTCACGCCGGCCGTGACAATAAGTGTGATGCGTCGGACGCTGCCGCGCATCGGCGTCGGCGATGTGCTGGCCGGCGACAAGTACGCCTACGCATCGGACCTGACAACCATGGATTTCCGGGCGACCATCGGCAAGCAGCTCGGTCCACTTGAGCTCGGTGCGGGCGCCGGTTGGACGACGTATAGCGCCAGTGCGCAGATTACCTATGTCAATCCGATCAGCAATTTGCCGGAGCCGTCGATTTTTCTCGACCTCCACGATTCGCGAACCGTGGTGTTCGTTGATGCGGGATTGGCGCTCGGCCGGATCTACCTGATCAGCGAGGGTGGTATTCAAGCCGGCAAGGATCTCCACCTTGTGACCACATTCACCGACAACGATCCGAGTGCGCGTCGGCTTTTTGCCAGTCTCGGGATTCGCCTTGGTATCTAGTCCCCACGACGAGGATCGGCAGCATTTAGCTGAAGCGCAGCGTCTCGCGCTGGGCGGGTGGGGGCGCACATGGCCCAATCCGCTCGTCGGCGCGCTGGTAGTTCGGGACGGCGTGATTGTTGGGCGCGGGTGTCACCGCGAGCATGGCGGACCGCACGCTGAAGTGGACGCACTCGATGCGGCTGATGACCTGGCGCGCGGTGCCACGCTCTATGTGACCCTTGAGCCGTGCCGTCATCATGGCAAGCAACCACCGTGTACCGATGCGATACTCGCGGCCGGTGTTGCTCGAGTGGTGATTGGCGCGACTGATCCGAATCCGGGTGCAGCAGGTGGCGCGGCGCTTCTCCGCGCAGCAGGTGTCGCGGTGGACGTGATCGGTGGCGCTGCAGGCGCCAATTTCCGGTTCGCCCATCGGTTCCGGGCCCCGTCGCGCCCGTACGTTGCGATCAAGCTCGCCGTGTCGATGGATGGCATGATTGCCGATGCCAGCGGCAACTCTCAGTGGGTCTCTGGGGAAGTGGCGCGCGACTGGGTGCACTGGCTCCGCGCCGGATTCGGTGCAATCGCCGTTGGCGCGCATACTGCGATCGCCGACAGTGCACGGCTGACCGTGCGCGGTGCCTTGCAACCGCGGATTCCGCCGGTGCGTGTCGTGTTTGATCGTTCGGGACTACTGCCGTTGAATCATGTGGCCTTCAATAGCGTGGCGTCGGTGCCGCTTGTCGTGATTCTTGGTCGTGGCGTTCCCGACCTCCATCGCGCCGGATTGACCGCTGCCGGCGCACGAGTGATCGACGCGGACACAACGAGCGAGGCACTTGAGGCGCTGGCCGCGAGCGGCATCGATTCGGTGTTGGTGGAAGGCGGCGGCCGATTTGCTGGCGCACTGTTGCGTGACGGGCTCGTTGATCGGATCTATCAGATACAGTGCCCGCGGTGGATTGGCGAAGGGCGACCAGCGTGGAGTGGGCTTGGCCCGACTGCGATCGAATCGTCGCAGCGCTGGCGCGTCGTCAATGTCGAGCGACTCGGCGCCGATGAACAAGCCGATGTACTGATCGAGATGGAGCGATAGCCGATGTTCACCGGTGTGGTCGCCGCAATCGGTGTCTTGCGAGATCTGATTCCGGCCGGTGGAGGCCGCGGCCTCGTGATCACTGCGCCATGGGATGACCTTGCGATGGGCGAAAGCATTGCCGTCGACGGGGCATGTCTCACGGTGACGCAGTGCGGACCGGGGTGGTTCGGTGTCCACGTGGTCACGACTTCGCTCGATCGCACCAACTTTGCGAGCTACGTAGCTGGCCGTCCGGTGAATCTCGAGCGGGCGCTTCGGCCACTCGATCGGCTCGGCGGTCACCTGGTTCAGGGGCATGTCGATGGTGTGGCGACGGTGGCGGCGATTCGGCAGCACGCGGACGCCCGCCTGATCGATCTCAGGATCCCGGATGAGGTCGCCAGCGTTTCCATTCCACTGGGTTCCATCGCCGTGGACGGCGTCGCACTGACAGTGAATGCGATTCCCGCGCCGGGGGTGATTCAGGTGTCATTGATCCCGTTTACCTTGGAGCATACCACCCTCGCCGCGCGGGTTGTCGGCGACCGGGTTCATGTGGAAGGAGATGCAGTGGGGAAGTACGTGAAGCAGCTGGCGGCACCGTGGCAGGCGGGCCCGAAATGACGCTCACCCCGATTGAGCGGGCGCTCGCCGATATCAAGGCCGGCAAAATGGTCGTGGTCGTCGACGACGAGGATCGTGAGAACGAGGGCGACTTGGTGTGCGCGGCGGAACTTGTCACGGCCGAAACGATCAACTTCATGAGTGTACATGGTCGCGGATGGATCTGTCTCGCGCTCACGCCGGAGGATTGCGATCGCCTGGAATTGCCGCAGATGGTGGAACGCAACAACGAATCCATGAGCACGGCGTTCACCGTGACGATCGACGCCCAGCGGCGATTTGGCGTGACGACCGGAATTTCTGCCAGCGACCGCGCGACGACCATCCGCGTGGCAATCGATCCTGATTCGAAACCCGGCGACCTCCGGCGGCCGGGACACATTCCGCCGCTGCGTGCCGAACGTGGCGGCGTGTTGCGACGCGTCGGACACACTGAAGCGAGCGTCGACCTTGCCCGTCTGGCTGGCTTGCGGCCCGCCGGCGTCATCTGTGAAATCATGAACGCCGATGGCACGATGGCGCGCGTTCCGGATCTCCGTCAATTCGCGTCCGAGCACTCGCTGGCGTTCATTTCGGTGGCCGACCTGGTCGCGTATCGGTTGCGGACGGAGCAACTGGTGCATCGAGTGGCCGCACCTCGCTTGCCCACAGAGTTCGGCGAGTATCAGGTCATCGGCTACCGCAACGACGTCGATCGCGCCGAACATGTGGCGCTGGTATTTGGTGATGTCAGCGGCCAGGCCAACGTACTGGTCCGGATGCACTCCCGCTGCCTCACTGGTGACGTCTTCCACTCCTTGCGATGCGATTGCGGCAACCAGCTGCACCGCGCGATGGAACTCATCACCCAGGAAGGGCGCGGCGTCATTGTGTATCTGGACCAGGAAGGGCGCGGTATCGGGCTGCTCAACAAATTGCGCGCCTACGAGCTGCAGGATGCAGGAACCGATACGGTGGAAGCCAATGAGAAGCTCGGGTTCAAGGCCGACCTGCGTGATTTCGGCATTGGCGCACAGATCCTTCGTGATCTTGGGCTCACGACGTTGCGCATCATGACGAACAATCCGCGCAAGGTGGTGGGACTCGAGGGCTATGGTTTGGAGATCGTCGAGCGCGTCCCGTTGCTGACGGATACTACCCCGGAGAACAGCGCCTACTTGGCGGCCAAGCGCGACAAGCTTGGCCACTTGCTGGCGCACTGACCTATGAGCGAATTCGAAGGAAGATTGCAAGCGGGTGGGCGGATCGCGGT
>JANYCP010000006.1 GCA_025360265.1 Gemmatimonadota bacterium | reverse complement strand
CGATCTATGGCGTGCTCAATCCAGCGCTGATTACGTCGCTCACGCTTTCGGCGACGTCGACGCGCGCTGACACGGCGCGGGCGACCAAGACACTCGATTCGCTCAAGACTGCTGGCACCGTTCCGGCGAATACGACGATTGCCACGCTAGGTCCGCTGCTCGGCGGCGGTCGCGGTGGCAACGGTCGAGGCGGTGCCGGGGGTCCAGGCGCGGCACCGGTAGCTGATGGACATCTGAGCTCAGCGGAAGTGAATCAGCGCATCGCGACGATGTTGCGCGACAACTTGCCGGCACTGCGCCTCAACTCCATGGGCGGCGGCCGCATACCGGGCGAGATTGTCGCGCAGAACGGCGGCGGACAGATCTACGACAACGTGACGCCGCAGCCACCCACGGTGATCCTGCGCAATGACGATGCTGGCCGCATCTGGCGCATCATCCAGGACGGCACGCCGGTCACCGTTGAATTCAACATGGAAAACACCTTCTATCCCGAAGGGAAGACATCGTACGTCACTGTTGGTGAAATCCGCGGCACGGAGAAGCCGGACGAAGTGGTGATGATGGGCGGCCATCTTGATTCGTGGGCAAGCGGCACCGGTGCGACCGACAACGGCATCGGCTCAGCGATCATGATGGAAGGAGCCCGCATTCTCACCGCCATTGGTGCCAAGCCGAAGCGCACCATTCGTGTCGCTCTCTGGAGCGGCGAAGAGGAAGGCGAGCTCGGCTCGACCTGGTATGTGAAGGAACATTTCGGTTCTGCGGAAGAGCCAAAGCCCGATTATTTCAAGTTTCAGGGCTATTGGAACATCGACGGTGGCACCGGCCTCGTTCGCGGTGCGAGCGTCTTCGGTCCTCCGGAAGCTGCCTCTGTTGTTGCGCAGATCTTCAAGCCGTGGGAAGACTTCAAGATTTATGGCGCCAATCCGACCTCCGGACGCGTGGCCGGCAGCAGCGACCATGGCCCGTTCTTCGTGGCAGGGCTGCCGGGTATCGACGGCAACCAGGATCAGATCGAGTACGGCACCACTACCTGGCATTCCAATCTTGACACGTACGAACGGATCGTGCCGGATGACGTGATGAAGAACGCGACGATCTCCGCATCGCTCATGCTGCACATCGCCAATCGCGATGCGCCAATGCCGCGGTTCAGCAAGGAGAACATGCCGGCAATCCCAGCCGGTCGTGGTGGTGGTGCTGGAGGTGGTCGTGGTGGTGCAGTTGCCGCCGGCCTCACCGCGGCACCACATGTCTTCGCTGCGACCAAGAGCGTGGTGCTCAAGGGCTTCCTCGTTGGCACTGGCGCGCCCCCGGCTGCTCCGGTGGAAGGCGCACCGCCGGCCGTAGTCACCACGGTCACGGTCGCCAACAAGCCGGCCCACGGTACGCTGGTGATGAAGGCGGACGGAACGTTCACCTACACGCCAAAGGCCGGGTACGTCGGGACCGACACGTTCACGTACAAGATTTCGCGCGGCATCGAGACGAGTCCGGAAGCAACGGTGACGATCGTCGTGAAGTAGACTCCCTCGTCCTGAGCGAAGCGAAGGACCTCCCCATTAGTCACGCTTTGAACATCAGTCGTCACAATTGCGGAGATCCCTCGCTTCGCTCAGGATGAGGAAAACATGAGAGGCCCATCATGAAGAAACTCCTTGCCCTCCTCGCGGTGGCCAACGTCGCCACCGCCGCTGCCCAAGCCAAACCAGCGGAAATTGCCGCCTGGCAGAAACAGGCCGCCACGATCAACATCATTCGCGACGACTGGGGCATCGCACACGTGTACGGCAAGACCGACGCCGACGCGGTGTTCGGCATGCTGTATACCCAGGCAGAGGATGACTTCAATCGGGTGGAGAACAACTACCTGATGGCACTTGGTCGAGTGGCCGAGGCCAATGGCGAGGCGGCGATCTTTTCCGACCTGCGCATGAAGCTCTTCATCAATACCGATACGCTCAAGGCACTGTACAACGGCAGTCCGGAATCGCTCAAGAAGTTGATGAACGCATTCGCGGATGGGCTCAACTTCTATCTGTACAAGCATCCGAATGTGAAGCCGCGCGTCATCACGCATTTCGAACCATGGATGGCGCTGAGCTTTACCGAAGGGAGCATCGGCGGCGACATCGAGAAGGTCAACGTGCCGCAGCTCAAGGCGTTTTACGGCGGCGCCTCCGCCACACCAGCTCCGGCGCCCGCGCCAGCACCGATCGATCTCTACCTGCCGCCCGACGAACCGCGTGGTTCCAACGGCATCGTCATCTCGCCCAACAACACCGTGGGCCATCATGCGTTGCTGTTGATCAACCCGCACACGTCATTCTTCTTTCGCTCGGAATTGCAAATGGTGAGCGAGGAAGGACTCAATGCGTACGGCGCGGTCACGTGGGGACAGTTCTTCATCTATCAGGGATTCAATGAAAAGGCTGGCTGGATGCACACGTCCAGCGGCGCTGACTTCCAGGACGAGTTCCTTGAAACGGTGACCAAGTCGGGCAAC
>JANYCP010000385.1 GCA_025360265.1 Gemmatimonadota bacterium | reverse complement strand
TCGGCACCATCCGGAACGGCAGCCTGGACGTAACCGTCCCGCGCCAGGACACCGAGCATCAGCTCGCTGTCGGCGACGTTCATCTGGCAGCCGTAGGTTTCGATGTAGATGGATTTCATGTCAGCCGGGGAGTATAGCTGGTGGGTGGGGGTGTTGCGGTGTTCCTCGTCCTGCGCGAAGCGCGGGACCTCCAGAATTCGTGGCACGCGATCGCTTGTGGTCCCTCGCCTGCGGCTCAGGACGAGGAATCATACGCTCAGGCTACGGCGTCAGCCCACCCGGCCGCACGCTCAACCCGATCGTCACCAGCCACGCCGATTCCGAATACCCGGTGCCCTGCGACCGCATGACTCTGGCGATGGCGAAATCGAATCCGCCACGATCGGCAGCGAAGCGGCGACCAGAACCAAATGAAAATCCGGTTTCGTGAGGCTGCGGCGAGGTGGCGAGGAGGAACGGCAGCGTCGTGCTCCAGACGCCAAGACGCAATGGATACTTGTTGGGCCGCTTGATATCGCGAACCAGTTCGATGCCGCCGTTGGCCTCGAACGTGTTCATCGCACCGGGGGCGCCCTGCGCCCGAAGGCTCGAATCGGCGACCGACCAGTTCTTGCTGACGACGGACGCCGTGATCGAAAGTCGTTGGCCCGGATTCAACCGGACCGCACCGGCAAGGGTGGTTGGCAGGTGCACGACGCCGATCGTCTGGGTTGGCAGCAGCACCTGACCAACGCCGGTCGAATCGCGATCGACGGTGACGTCGCCATCGCGCCGGTACGAGCCGGCGAGCTGTATGGCGTGCGTCGGCTGCCATACCGCACCGACAGACAGGCTGGTCCCGGAGTACGACAGCTCAGCGGACTCCAATGGGGAGTGATAGCTGGTGTCTTCCCAGAAACGACGAGATGACAAACGATTCGAACCTGCCAGGAAGTGTAGCGCGGCGCCAATCGACAGCTTCGATCCGATCCGGTAGGACGCACCCAGACGGAGGTCATCGATGCCGCCGCGCGACGAAAGCGTGTCGTGCACGTTCACGTTGACGCCTCGTGGAGCGGCGACACCATCGCTCACTACGGTGAAATCGCGATCGGTGTAGAGCGAGTAGCTGATGCCAATCGAGATCGGCTTGCCGGGAATTGGACCACCGATGAGGACTTGGGGAAACCGCGTGTCGCGCGAGGTCGAGTTGCCGAGTGGGTTGGTCGCACTGCCCCATGATCCCATCGACGTGAACATTGCAGTCGCGGTAGTCAGTGTGCTCAACGCTGCCGGATTGAGCGACGATTCGCCATCGAACACACCGAAACTGCCGCCCAATGAGAGCGACCGAGCCGAAAGCTCACGACCGGGCAGGCCGAGCCCACGAATACCAAACTGCGAAGACTGCGCCGAGGCGCCGTGTGCCGTCAGCAGCAATCCCACCAGCGCGATCGCCCGCGGAGTTCGCATTGCTAATACCCCTGGAACGCGAACGGGGGACGATAGGTAATGCGGAGCGTCGGCCCACCCGATGTGGAACGTGTCGAGCGGAACGCCGGGAACGAGAACGTGCCGCCTTCCTGTGCGAGTGCGAGGCGCAGGATGGATGGCGAGCCGTTGGTGCCTTGCCAGAGTTGCACCAGCGTGCCGACTTCAAGATCGGCCGACGTGGAGCCGGAGAGCAGGTGTGTCGTGGCGAACAGCGACGAGAATACCGGTGACTTCGCGCCAAAATCTGACAGGACACCGGTCGCAACCAGCAGGGCAGTATCCGCCGGGATCCCGATGACGGGAACGTCGGCATTGAGATGCAGTGTCGCGCGAATAATGGTCGCCGAGTCCCTGAGGAACGGTGTCAGTGCAAAGCGAAGAAAGCTCCGCCGCACCGGCACGCCACCGACTGCCAGCAGCGAGGTGTTCGCGGCGGTGCCCGCTGAAGTCGAGGTGAAGTACATATCGGAGATTCGGGCAAGCGACTGCGCCTTCAGCGAATCGACCACGCCGATTGCCTTGACATAGCTGGTGAATAGCGGCGCGAATGAGCCGGACGCCGGCGTGCCGAACCGCGCCGCCGTCGGCCCGTCGGCGCGGACGCGCATACCAATTTCGAGCGTGGTGCTG
>JANYCP010000322.1 GCA_025360265.1 Gemmatimonadota bacterium | reverse complement strand
GTTTCCTGGAATGACGCCGCCGAGATGAACGACTGCGTCGTCAGCGACGCCTTCGTGATGCCGAGCAGCACCGGCTCAGCCACTGCCGGCTTCATCTTCCGCTTCATGACCCGCTCGTTCTCATCGCGGAACGACTGGCGATCCACGGTTTCCCCATCGAGGAACGTGGTATCACCCGGATCGGTGACGCGTACCTTCTGGAGCATCTGACGCACGATCACGCCAATGTGCTTGTCGTTGATGCGCACGCCCTGCAGACGATACACTTCCTGCACTTCGTTGAGCAGGTATTCCTGCACCGCGCGCGGCCCCTTGATGCCGAGGATTTCGTGCGGCGACACCGGCCCTTCGGTCAGACGATCGCCCGCGCGCACGCGATCACCCTCGTGCACCCGAAGATGCTTGCCCGCCGGTACCTCGTACACCCGCGCTTCGGCGTCCTCGGCGATCGACCCATCGGCAACCGTTGGGAAGACCATGATCTCGCGCTTGCCGCGCTTGATCTCGCCGAACTTGACCGCACCATCGATTTCCGACATTGTCGCCGGATCCTTCGGGCGACGCGCCTCGAAGAGTTCGGCCACGCGCGGCAAGCCGCCCGTGATGTCGCGCGTCTTGTAGGCAAGCCGCGGGATCTTGGTGACCGTGACGCCCTTCAGCACCTTCACGGCCGGAGAAAGGAATACCGTCTTGTCCTTGCTCTCCTTCTTGGTCTTGCTCGGCCACGCCACGTTGATCGGGTACTCCTCGACGTGGAACTTCTCGGACCACGGATTGGCTGCATCCGGCAGGTCCATGGCGCGCGAGACCGGGTCCGTCGGCGAACCGAAGATGATACGGGCGCCTTCGGCCAGCGTGTATTCCTGCGGGTCCTTCCGGTTGGGCTGATACATCAGCACGGAAGGATGCAATTCACGATCAGGATCGGCGACGACAACGACCGACCGCAGACCAGTGCCTTCATCGAGTTCTTCGCGCAACGTGACGCCCGGCACGAGATCCTTCCACCGCAACTCGCCATCGACCTTGATGATGCTCGGGTCGTTGTACGGGTCCCAGGTGTACAGGATCGACGCGCGCTTGTCGTTGTCGCCCTTGATGACGAGATCCTTTTCCTTGACCTGGATCAGGGCGCCTTCCGGCACCGGGTACCGGTTGAGCGGGCGATCCGGATGCTTGGGATCGACCAGCACGATGCCGGCCTTGGTGTCGTCCGTCGCCGATTCCGCATCGCGCGTCAGCGCAATCCGGATCGTCGTCTTGATACCGTCCTCGTACTCGACCGGAACATCAGCGAATTCGAGGTCGTTGGTGTAGGTGACCATGCCGTCGGTACGAGCCGGGCGCTCCGCTTCTTCCGCGATGCGCGACGCCGTGCCGCCGATATGGAAGGTGCGCAACGTGAGCTGCGTACCCGGTTCACCGATCGACTGCGCGGCGAGAATGCCGACGGCTTCGCCCAAGTCGACCATTTCCATGGTCGCCAGGTTACGGCCGTAGCACATGCGGCAGACACCGCGCTTGCACTCGCAGGTCAGCACCGAGCGAATCTTGACGTGCTCAATGCCAGCCTCATCGATCGCCTTCGCCGTCTCTTCGTCGATCTGCTGGCCAGCCTGCACCAGCAACCGCGGATCGCCGAATTCATCGAGCACATGCGGATCGATCACGTCTTCGCTCGCCACGGTCCCGAGAATCCGGTCGTACAGCGGCTCGACGATGTTCTCGCCTTCCTTGAGCGGTGACGTATCGAGGCCCATCACCGTACCGCAATCCTCTTCCGTGATCGTCACGTCCTGTGCCACGTCGCAGAGGCGTCGCGTCAGGTAACCGGCGTCCGCCGTCTTGAGGGCGGTGTCGGCCAAGCCCTTACGAGCGCCGTGCGTCGAGATGAAGTACTCGAGCACCGTGAGGCCTTCACGGAAGTTCGAGCGGATCGGGGACTCGATGATTTCACCGATGCCACCGGTCAACTTCTTCTGCGGCTTCGCCATCAGGCCGCGCATGCCGGCGAGCTGACGGATCTGCTCGCGCGAACCACGTGAGCCGGAGTCGTACATCATGTAAACGGGGTTGTACCCGCCACGTGACTTCCGCATCTGGTTGAGCATCGCCTCGGCCACGTCATTGTTGGCGTGGGTCCAGGCGTCGATGACCTTGTTGTAGCGCTCACCGAACGTGATCTGCCCAGTGTTGTACGCCTTCTGGAAACGCTCCACACGCTTCTGCGCTTCGGCCAGCAGTTCCTGCTTCTCGGTCGGGATTTCGAGATCCTCGATACCGATCGAGATACCGCCACCCGTCGCGAATTCGAAGCCGAAGCGCTTGAGGCGATCGAGGAACTCGACCGTCTCGCGCAAACCGGCGCGACGGTAGCTCTGCAGCACCGCCTCCGACAGCTGCTTCTTCTTCATCAGTTCATCGCGGAAACCAAGTTCCGCAATGACGGCGCGTGGCACGATGTTGTTGAACAGCACTCGTCCCACCGTGGTCCGGATCCAGCGCGGCTTGGCATCAGCCGATTCCGCCGGTGGCACGAACCAGAAGTGAATCGCGTGCTGATGCTGCACCTTGCCGTGCATCAGCGCCATTTCCAGTTCGGCGATCGAACTGTAATGCGGCTTTCCCTTCCAGAGCTTCGCCTTGACCTCGTCGAGCTTCGGTCCGGCGTTACGAATCTGCTCTTCGTACTCCGCCGGCAGCTTGGTCAGGAAGTACGAGCCGAGCACCATGTCCTGCGATGGCTCGGCGATCGGACGTCCATCCGACGGCTTCAGGATGTTGTTGCTCGACACCATCAGCAGACGCGCTTCCAGCTGCGCCTCGAACGACAGCGGTACGTGGACCGCCATCTGGTCGCCGTCGAAGTCGGCGTTGAACGCCGCGCAAACGAGCGGGTGAATACGAATCGCCTTGCCTTCGACCAGCTTCGGCTCGAACGCCTGGATGCCGAGACGGTGCAGCGTGGGCGCGCGATTGAGCAGCACCGGATGATCCTGAATGATCTCTTCCAGGATCTCGTACACTTCCGGGCTCTCGCGCTCCACGATCTTCTTGGCACGCTTGACCGTTTCGGCGATGCCCTTCTCCACCAGCTTGTGGATGATGAACGGCTTGAACAGTTCGACGGCCATCGTCTTCGGCAAGCCGCACTGATGCAGGCGCAGCTCCGGGCCAACGACGATAACCGAGCGGCCGGAGTAATCGACCCGCTTGCCAAGCAGGTTCTGACGGAAACGGCCCTGCTTGCCCTTCAGCATGTCGCTGAGGGACTTGAGTGGACGCTTGCCACGGCCACGGATCGCCTTGGAGCGACGACCGTTGTCGAACAATGCATCGACCGCTTCCTGAAGCATGCGCTTTTCGTTGCGCAGGATGACTTCCGGCGCACGGTGCTGAATCAGCTTCTGCAACCGGTTGTTGCGGTTAATCACCCGACGGTACAGGTCGTTCAGGTCGGACGTGGCGAAGCGCCCCCCGTCGAGCGGCACCAGCGGCCGCAGGTCGGGCGGGATCACCGGCACAACATCCATGATCATCCACGCGGGATCGTTCGGCGATTCGCCGTTGTCTCCAGACGAGAGAAACGCATCGATGATCTTGAGGCGCTTGAGCATCTGCTTCTTGCGATGCTGTGACGTCTCGACAGCCACCGACGCGCGCAACGACTCGGCCAGTGCCTTGAGGTCGAGGCGCTTGAGCAGTTCACGCACCGCGGGCGCACCAATCTCGGCGCGGAACGCGTTGTCGTTCTCGTCGCGCGCCTTGAGGCGCAACGCGAGGTATTCGTCTTCGTCTAGCAGCTGCTTGTCTTCCACTTCCTGCTTGCCGACATCGAGCACGATGTACGACGAGTAGTAGATGACCCGCTCGAGTTCCTTGAGCGTGATGTCGATCAGATTGCCCATCGGCGACGGCAGCGTCTTGAAGAACCAGATGTGCGCCACCGGCACGGACAGCTCGATGTGACCCATCCGCTCACGACGCACCTTGCTCAGCGTCACCTCGACGCCGCAGCGATCACAGATCACGCCGCGATAGCGAATGCGCTTGTACTTGCCGCAATGGCATTCCCAGTCCTTGACCGGACCGAAGATGCGCTCGCAGAAGAGGCCGTCCTTTTCCGGTTTGAAGGAGCGATAGTTGATGGTCTCGGGCTTGGTGACTTCACCCCATGACCACCAGTAACGCTGCCCCTGCAATTCCAGGCGTTCACGTTCCTTGGGATCGCGCGGCCCGCGAATTTCCTCGGGCGCGGCGATCCGGATGCTGATGAAGTCGAAACTCGAGCTCTTGGGCTCGCGTCCGCTGCGGAAATCAATCATGTGTTATTCCTCCCCTTCCGCCGTGGTACCGAGATTGACCTTCAATCCCAGCGCCTGGAGTTCCTTGACGAGCACGTTGAACGACTCGGGAATTCCCGGTTCCGGCAAGTTCTGCCCCTTCACGATCGCTTCGTAGGTCCGGCTGCGGCCGTTCACGTCGTCTGACTTGACCGTGAGCATTTCCTGCAGCACGTGTGCAGCGCCGTACGCTTCGAGTGCCCAGACTTCCATTTCGCCGAAGCGCTGGCCACCGAACTGCGCCTTGCCGGCGAGCGGCTGCTGCGTGACGAGCGAGTACGGCCCGATCGAGCGCGCGTGGATCTTGTCGTCCACGAGGTGGCTCAGCTTGAGCATATAGATCGTGCCCACGGTGACATCACCCTTGAACTCCTGGCCACCGCGTCCATCCCGCAGGCGTGCCTTGCCTGCAGGCGTGAGCCCGGCGTGACGAATCAGCTGATCGGCTGCTGCGCCGTATTCATCCGGCGTCGCCTTGCCTTCCATGACGCCAGCCAGCAATCCGAGACCGATGTCCTTCAGCACATCCGCATCGGCCGCCTTGACTCGCTCGGCGATCGACTTGCGGGCAGCCTGCAGACCGGTCTTCGTCTTGCCCGTGGCACCTTCGAGCAACTTGTCCTGCACCCGAAGCTCAGTCTCACGCTGCGCACGTTCACGCGAGGCGAGTTCGTGCGCGGTCGCGGCGAGGAAAGTTTCCACGCCAGCAGCCAACGCCTTGGTGCTCTTCGATGCACCCTTCACCCACAAGGCCTCGATGCCGGTGCCGTCGAGCGTGGCGCCATCCATCTTGGCATTCTTGAGATCCTGAACGAGTGCCTCGACACCAGCCGCATCCGGCTCCGGCGCGTGCACCGGCGTGCGCATCGATTGCGATGCCCATTTGAGGCCAGCAAGGCGCAACAGCACGCCAATCTCGCTCTCTTCAGCTCCGCGGAACACTGGCGTCTTCGCCTTGAAGCCAAGAATTCGGCCGCACCAACCGAGATGCGTCTCCAGAATCTGGCCGACGTTCATGCGGCTCGGCACGCCGAGCGGGTTGAGCACGATATCCACCGGCGAACCGTCTGGAAGGAACGGCATGTCTTCTTCCGGGACGATACGCGCCACGATGCCCTTGTTACCGTGGCGACCGGCCATCTTGTCACCAACCGAGATTTTGCGCTTCTCGGCGATATACACCTTGACCAGCTGAATCACTCCCGGCGGGAGTTCATCGGGCTGGAGAATCTTGTCGATCTGGTCTTCTGCCTTCTCTTCCACCTTGGCGCGCTCTGAAGCTGCCGAATCGAGCGTGATGCGAATGCGTTCGTTGGCCGCCTTGTCCGCGACGCGCAGCGTCTTGAGGTCGACCTCACCGAGATCGATCTCCTTGAACGCCGCCTTGGTGAGCTTGAACCCCTGCGGGCGAAGCTCTTCTACCGTGCCGGCACGAAGCATCAGGCCGACGTCCTGGCCCTCGAGCAGCTCGGAGAGCTCCTCGATCATCGCCTGCGTGATACGCGCCTTCTCTTCGGTCTCGTGACGACGCACATCACCGATGCGCTCACCACGATCCTTGTCAACCACCGGTCCTTCAACGCGCGAGAAGATCTTGACGTCGATGACGGTGCCCTTCATGCCGGGCGAGACCTTCAGCGATGAGTCCTTCACGTCCTTCGCCTTTTCACCGAAGATGGCGGTCAGCAGCTTCTCTTCCGGTGACAGCTCCGTCTCGCCCTTCGGCGTGATCTTGCCGACGAGGATGTCGCCCGGCTTGACGTGCGCGCCGACGCGGATAATGCCGCGATCGTCGAGATCCACGAGCGACTCATCGGAGACGTTCGGGATTTCCCGGGTGATCTCTTCCTGTCCGCGCTTGGTGTCGCGCACGTGCAGTTCGAGCTCCTGAATGTGGATCGACGAATAGACGTCGTCCTTCACCAGGCGCTCGGAGAGCACGATGGCGTCTTCGAAATTGTGGCCGTACCATGGCATGAACGCGACGAGCACGTTCGAACCGAGGGCGAGCTCACCCGCTTCCGTGGCGGCACCGTCAGCCAGAATCTGGCCAGCCACCACCTTTTCACCCTGCGCCACGAGTGGACGCTGGTTGATGGCGGTGTCCTGGTTGGTGCGCCAGAACTTCTTGACCCGATACCGATCGATCCGCGCGAGACGGCCGAGCGGCTGCGACTTGTCATGCCCCGCAGTGCCGGCGTCGATGATGATTTCATCGGCCGTCACACGGGTGATCGTGCCACCGCGGCGGGCAATGATCACCGCACCGGAATCGGTGGCGACCTTGGACTCAAGGCCAGTGCCGACCGTGGGCGATTGCGGGAAGAGCAGCGGTACCGACTGGCGCTGCATGTTCGATCCCATCAGCGCGCGGTTGGCGTCGTCGTGCTCGAGGAACGGAATCAACGCGGCGGCAATGGACACCAGCTGTTCCGGTGCCACGTCCATGTAGTCGATCCGGTTCGGCGCAAGCAGCGGGTAATCGTCGCCACGACGGCAGAGCACCAGCGCATCAGCGAAGCTCTTGTCGTCCTTGAGCGGCGCGTTGGCCTGCGCGACGGCAAACTCTTCTTCCTCGCTGGCCGACAGCCAATGCAGTTCACCGGTAACCTTGCCGTGCTTCACCACGCGATACGGCGTCTCGATGAAACCGAGATCGTTGATGCGCGCATACGTCGACAGTGACGTGATCAGGCCGATGTTCGGACCTTCCGGCGTCTCGATCGGGCACATGCGGCCGTACTGCGAGTAGTGCACGTCGCGCACTTCAAAGCCGGCGCGTTCACGCGTCAGGCCGCCCGGTCCGAGGGCCGACAAGCGGCGCTTGTTGGTCAGCTCAGCGAGCGGGTTGGTCTGGTCCATGAACTGCGACAGCTGTGACGAACCGAAGAACGCCTGAATGACGGCACTCACGGTGCGGGCGTTGACCAGGTCGTCGAGCGAGATCTTCTCCGGATCGGAGTTGATGCTCATCCGTTCCTTGACCAGGCGCGCCATGCGCGACAGGCCGACCGAGAACTGGTTGGCGATCAACTCGCCGACCGAGCGAATCCGCCGGTTGCCCAGGTGGTCGATGTCGTCGGTATTACCCCGACCATCGTGCAGGTCGATCAGGTACTTCACGATCGCAATGAAATCTTCCTCGGTGAGGACCGTATGATTCGGGTCCACCTTGAGGCGCAGGCGCTGGTTGATCTTGTAGCGACCGACGCGACCGAGGTCGTAGCGCTTCGGATTGAAGAAGAGCTTCTGGATCTGCTGGCGCGCGGTTTCAAGGTTCGGCGCGTCGCCCGGACGCAGCAGCGCGTAGATCTGCTCCAGCGCTTCCTGCTCTGAGTGCGTCGGGTCCTTGGCCAACGTGTTACGGATCAGCGGCGACTCGCCCTTACCAGCCGCGAGCATCACTTCGACCTTGTGCACGCCGCGCTTGATCAGCTTCTCGCGCAGCTTCTCGGTCAGCTCCTTACCGCCATCGGCCAGCACTTCGCCAGTTTCCGGATCGGCCACCGCGAAGGCCAGCACCGCGTTGCCGCGGTCCCGATTCGCCACCGGCGCTTCGTCATCGCGCAAGTCGATCTTGGAGTAGCCGGCGAAGACGCGCACGTGCTTGACGCCGACGTGCCGCATGGCCTGCAGGCGCTCCGGGGTGAGCTCGTCGCCCAGCTTGCCGAGCGGCTCGCCCTTGAGGTCCTCAGGATTCTTGACATCGGCTGCCAGCATGGCGCCAACGATTTCACGGCGTTCCTGGCGCGAGTCGGCGCGACCGGTGATGTCGAGATCCTTCTCGGCGAAGAAGAGCCGGAGGATGTCGGCATTGTGGCCGTAGCCGAACGCCCGCAGCAGCGCGGTCGCCGGGAACTTCTTTTTCTTGTCGATATGGACGTAGATCACGTCGTGAATGTCGATCGTGAACTCGACCCATGAGCCGCGGAATGGAATGATCCGCGCACTGAACAGCCGCTGGCCATTCGGGTGGGTGTCCTCTTCGAACACGACGCCCGGAGACCGGTGCAGCTGTGACACGACCACACGCTCGGCGCCGTTGATCACGAACGTCCCTAGTGGGGTCATGATCGGCAGTTCACCGAGATAGACTTCCTTTTCAATGGCATTGTTCAGCCGGCGCTGGCCATCTACTTCTTCGAACACATCAAGCCGAAGCTTGGTACGAAGAGGGGCAGCGTACGTCATGTCCCGCTCGATGCACTCCTCAACGGTGTACTTCGGCTCACCGAGTGAGTAGCCGACGAACTCCAGCGAGTACTTCCCATTGACGTCGCCAATCGGGAAGAGGTCACGGAAGACGCGCTCGAGCGACACGTCCTGGCGGTCACCCTCGACGTCGTCGGGGACGAGCAGCGAAGCGAACGCCTTGGTCTGAATGTCGAGCAGGTGCGGCATATCCATCGCGCCCTGCATCGAAGAAAACGAAATTACTGGTAGCGTCTCAGGCATTGGTACATCCCGGGCAAAAGGGGACGGCAGTGCCGCGCCCCCCGCTTTTCGCGGGGGACGGCACCGTCGTCGTCCAGATTTCGAGGTCGGTAAAGGTCAATTCCGTCTCTCTGAAATGAGTTCCAAAGGCTCAAGCTCCCGGGTCAAGCCCGGGGTGAGCTCTCAGCTCATTTCAGTTCGACGGTCGCGCCCTGTTCCTCGAGTTGCTTCTTCATTTCTTCGGCCTCACCCTTCGACACGGCTTCCTTCACCGTGCTTGGGGCGCCATCGACCAAATCCTTCGCTTCCTTCAACCCGAGCGAGGTGATCTGACGGACCACCTTGATCACGTTGATCTTCTTGTCGCCGGCTGCCTTGAGGATGACGGTAAACTCCGTCTGTTCCTCGACGGCCGCAGCCGCGCCACCGCCGCCACCGGCCGGGGCCGACACGGCCGCGACGGTCACGTTGAACTTGGTCTTGAAGGACTCGATCAGGTCGGCCAGTTCCAGCACCGTCTTGCCACCGATCGCGTCGAGAATCTGTTCGTTAGTCATCGTTGACATGTTATCCCTGTCCTTCGGCCTGACCGGCCTGCTGAAGCTGTTCGCGACGCGCATCAAGCACGCCAACCAGCTGGTAAAGAACTCCGTTGAAGCTCCCGAGGAGCTGTGAAAGCAGTACGTCGCGCGACGGGATCTCGCCCAGTCGCTTGATATGGGCCGGTGTCACGGCCTTTCCATCGATCCAGCCCGCACGCACGGTGGGCCGTTCGTGTTCCTTCGCGAACTCGCCCACCACCTTGGCCGCCGCCATTGGTTCCGCCCCCGCGAACACGATGCCGGTGTTCCCGGACAGATGATCGTCGAGATCGGCAATCTTGTTGGCGGCCAGCGCGCGCTGCGCCAGCGTATTTTTCACGACAACGTACTGCGCCCCGGTCGCACGGAGACGACGGCGAAATTCCGTCATCTTCAGCACGTTGAGGCCGCTGAAATCGGTCACGATCAGCGTTGGCGACGCCTTGATCTGCTTGGTCAGCGAGGCGACAGTTTCCTGACGCACCGGCTTTCCCTTGGGTCCACCTGGCTTGCCGCTCATCGATACACCGCCGTGTCAAGCTTGATTCCCGGGCCCATGGTACCGGACACGGTCGCCGAGCGGATGTAGGTACCCTTCGCCGCCGACGGTTTCGCCTTGAGGACGGTCTCCATGAACATGTGGAGATTGCCCGCCAGCTGGTCTTCAGTGAACGACACCTTGCCGATCGGAGCGTGCAGGTTCCCGGTCTTGTCGACGCGGAACTCGATCTTGCCCGCCTTGATCTCCTTGACCGCGCGTGTCACGTCCATTGTGACAGTGCCGGCCTTCGGATTCGGCATCAGGCCGCGCGGACCGAGGATCCGGCCGAGCGCACCCAGCTGCCCCATGACGTCCGGCGTGGCGACAATGACGTCGCACTCGAGCCAGCCGTCCTTGAGCTTCTGCAGGTATTCGACACCGACGAAATCGGCGCCCGCAGCTTCGGCTTCCTTGGCACGATCGCCCTGTGCAATCACCAGCACCTTGACGCTCTTGCCGGTACCATGGGGAAGCACCACCGTTCCGCGCACCACCTGATCGGCATGGCGAGGATCGACGCCGACGCGAACTGCCACGTCAACGGTGCCGTCAAACTTCGTGTACGCCGTCTGCTTGACGAGCGATACCGCCTGCTCAACCGTGTACATCTTGCCTGGCTCGACCTTCGCGAGCGCGGCGCGATACTTCTTGCCGGCTGCTGGCATCAGTCGATGACCTCCAGGCCCATCGAACGCGCCGTGCCAGCGATCATCCGCATCGCCGACTCGAGGTCCGAGGCGTTGAGGTCCGCCATCTTGATCTCGGCGATCTTTTTCAAGGCCGCCCGGTTCACCTTGCCCACCTTGGTCCGGTTGGGCGACGCACTCCCCTTCTCGATTCCTGCTTCCTTCAGCAGGAGATTCGGCGCCGGCGGGGTCTTGGTAATAAAGGTGAAGGTGCGATCGCTGAAGATCGTCACCACCACCGGAATTACCATCCCGGACTGGCTCTGGGTGCGCGCGTTGAACTGCTTGCAGAATTCCATGATGTTGACCCCGTGAGGGCCCAAGGCAGTACCAACCGGCGGGGCGGGATTAGCCGCTCCGGCGGGGCACTGCAGCTTCACCATGGCCGCGATCTTTTTCGCCATGTCGCTCCTTTCACGACGCCCGCTGGCAAGGCGAGTCGCCGAATAACGGAATGGCCGTAGTGGCCATGCCTGCCGCCAGTGAACCCGGGCGGTCGCGGGATGCGGGCGGTTAGTGCCCGCGGAGTTGCAAGTAGTCGAGTTCCACCGTGGTGGGTCGACCGAACAGCGAAACCGAAACCTTGACCTTCCCCTTGTCGGCCAGCACTTCTTCGACGACTCCGTTGAAGTCCGAGAACGGACCCTCGGTGATCTCGACCGCCTGACCCGGCAGGAAAGGAATCTCTTCCTTTGGTGCCGATGCATCGGCTTCAGGCTCCATGATGCCCAAAAGACGATTGACCTCATCCTCACGCAACGGCAACGGCGCCTTGCTGGTTCCCACAAACTTGATCACGCCCTGAATCGAGTTCACGACGTGCTGGGCTTCCTGGCTCATGCCCATCTGCACGATCACGTAACCCGGATAGAGCTTCCGCTCGACCGTGACCTTCTTGCCATTCTTGATCTCGACGACTTCCTGCGTCGGGACCAGCGCCTGCACCACCAGCTTCTGCCCCTCGGGACGCGGATCATCCTTCATCCGCATCTGGAGCAGCGAACGGACCTTGTTCTCATGGCCCGCCGTGGTCTGGATCGCGTACCAACGATATTCCACTGCGACTCCCGTCACTGCTTCAGCGCGGCCACACCGCCAACCAGGATCGCCTGCAACAAGCGGTCGATCAACCCGATCACCAAGCCGAGCAGCAACGCCGAGATGAGCACGGCCTTGGT
>JANYCP010000297.1 GCA_025360265.1 Gemmatimonadota bacterium | reverse complement strand
GTTGGTCGACGCAGCGTCTCGGTGCGCGCTGGTGGATCCATCCCGGTGATCACCGACCTTGCTCGCGGCGGCGCCCCGGTGCTTTGCACGGGGATCGGCCTTCCCGACGACGGCCTTCATTCACCGAATGAAAAACTCGATGTTCAACAGCTGTGGGACGGCATCCGCATCTTCGGGCGGTTCTTCGAGCTGATGGCGGGACGGCCGTAAGACGCGAGACGTAACAACCTTCGTCCTGAGCCGCAGGCGAGGGACCTCCGGAATTTCCTCCACACGGAGTCTGGAGGTCCCTCGCTTCGCTCAGGACGAGGGCCTATTAGCGGCTCACGTCTCTCCTACTTGCTCCACGGCGGCGTGATGCCGTTCATCCTGGCGTACGCGATCAACTGTCCGAGATGCTCATGCAGGTCTGCGGTCATGCCGAGCCCCGTTTCCATGACCGTGAAATCGCGGCCGAACAACTTGCGTATTCCCGCCAGTGAGTCGGCCGGGAGTGCCATGATCTGCGCCCTGCCGTACGCAAATCCATCCTGCAGATGCTTGAGGACCGTCGCCTTGTCCGACGTCGCTTCGAACTTCGGCATCGCATCCTGTGCGCGCGGAATCACCGGTGAACGTGCACCACCGAACGACATCGGCGTGTACACGTAGTATTCGCTCGCGATGTGCATGAATACTTCGCCGAACGACCGCACGCCCGTCGTCGGCCGCCAGGAATACTTCTCGGCGGGCACGGCGTTCGCGAGCGCGAGAACCTTGCTCGCGAGCGTGTCGAGATCGTTCATGAACTGCTTGCGGAATTCCGCACCCGATTCGCGATTGGGCGTTGCTTGGGCAGACAGTGCCCCGGCGCCAAGAGCGAGCGTTGCGACGAGAAGTGCGGTCCGGATTGATCGGCGCTGCATGGTGTCTCCGCCTGAGAGGGTGAAGTCGACGACACCAGTATGCAAAAAGGCGGCAGAGGTTTCAGCCTCCACCGCCTCTTCTTACCTATCGCTAACCTAGGGCTTTCGCGCTGCCCGCTTCGCCATGATCGCCTCGATCTCGGCAATTTCTCGTGGTGCGGTGCTGATCCGTTCAAGTCCCTTGGCAGTGATCACGTAATCATCCTCGACTCGAACGCCAGTCATGTCATATTTGGCCACTGCCGACTTCACCGCCGCGATGAACGCTCGATTGCGCGGGGTGTCGGGCAGCACGTCGAGCATCCGAGACGAGATGTAGATCCCGGGCTCGATCGTGAACGCATCACCTTCCTTGTAGTTTGGTCCGGATGCCACGTAGTCGTGCACGGCAACGCCGAGGCCGTGGCTGATGCCGTGAATCATCCAGAAACTCGACTGCTTCGGACCGCTCGACGCCGCGCCGCCACGGCCACCGCCCACCGGAACGTCGGGCGGGTCGTAGGTGGCATCGACGCTTTCGATCAAGCCAAGCTTGGCCAATCCTGCTGCACGAATCTCCACCGATGAATCGACCGAAGCAGCGCGCGACATTCCGGCGCGGGCGTTGCGCTCGGTCGCGAGCTGTGACGCGAGGACCAACTGATACAGCTGTCGCTGCGGTACCGTGAACTTGCCGCTCACCGGAATCGTACGAGTGATATCCGCGGCGTACCCCTCGAACTGTGTCGCCGCGTCAATGACGACCAGGTCACCCGGTTTTGCCGGTCCGCGGTCGAGCATGTAGTGAAGCAGGGTTCCGTTCGACCCCGATCCCACGATCGATCCGTACGCCGGGCGCTCGCCGCCTAGTGCCAGGAAGGTGCCTTCGAGCACGGATTGTATTTCGTACTCGTGTTGCGGCTGCGGCATCTTCAGCACCGCGACGTGGCCAGCGGATGAGATCTCTGCCGCCTTGCGTAGCATCGCGATCTCCATCGGACTCTTCGCGGCGCGCAATTGGTTCACCATCTGGTGCGCATTACGGACGATCAGTCCCGCATGCTGCGCGATCAATGCCTTGATGAACTGTTGCCCGCGAGTCAGCGAATCAGCGAACGCAAAGTCGGCGTCTTCGAAGTCGGCAAGCTGGAAGAAGGGAAGGTGCGTGGCGGTGAGCGAGTCGACCATTGCCGCCAATGCACTCGTGGATCGCGCCTGTACTCCCATCTCCTTCGCCAGAGTCGCGGTGTCCGCGCGTTGCCCGTAGTAGAACGCCGTCCGCGCTGGGAGCTTCGTCACGAACAATGTCGTGGTGGCGTGCCCGCTGCGGACCACCATGACGAACGCAGCGTCCGGCTCATCATGGCCCGTCAGGTAGTGAAAACTGCCAAGCTGAAAGAAGCGCGAGAAATCGGTGACGAGGGTTCGCCCACCAAACGCGATGACCACGCCGCTGTCAATCCTGGCCGCCAGCGCATCGCGCCGGGCCGCGTACTCGGCGGTGCCGATCTGTGCGGCAAGTGCCGCCGGAACCAGAACGAGAATCAGAGCGATTGCGGTGCGTGGCAGGGACCTATGCATGAACAGGTACTCCCTTGGTGGCTTCCGGGTGAAATGCATTCTCGCTACGCGCGATGACCACTGTGGCCACGGCGTTGCCAATAACGTTGGTAATGGCGCGCGCTTCGCTCATGAAGCGGTCGACGCCGATCAGCAGCGCCACACCTTCCACCGGCACCACGTGAATTGCCGCGAGCGTGCTGGTCAGCACGATGAAGCCGGAGCCGGTCACGCCGGCAGCGCCCTTCGAG
>JANYCP010000186.1 GCA_025360265.1 Gemmatimonadota bacterium | reverse complement strand
GTTCACCTTGAAGAAGTTGAGCTTCGGGTCGTGGCGTTCGTGGCAGAGTTTTGCCTTTGCAAACCAGCTCGCCGGAAATTCCTTGCGGCAATCGGTCAGGTACTTGCCGCCAAAGACGCCGAGCTCGAGCATTTCCTTTGGAGTCAGGTCGGGAGTAAAGAGCGGATCAAAGCTCCGACCAATCGGGGCAATGCAATGATACGCATAGCCGCGCTGCATGAGGTCGTTCACGATTACTCGGCGCACGGAACCCTCATCGGATCTCGTGCGCGAGGTTGACGGTCGCCATGCCGCCGGCGCCGAGTTCGCGCTCGATGGTGTAGCGATCGGCGAGCGCGGCAGCGAGGCGCTGCGGCATGTCGGAACTCATGGCGTTCCCCGCGAGGTCGAGTCGGCGCGTTGGAAGAGAATCGGCCAGTTCTGCAGATAGGCCACGCCCAGTCCAGTCGCGGACTGCCGTACGAGGTACCGCTCGCCATCGCCGACCACGGCCAGGCCGGTGCCCATGTCGTCGAAGGTGGATCGGCGCCACGACGGAATTGAAAACAGTGTGCGCGGATTCCCGGCCGCCGTACCGGCCGCGTTGATATCTGCCGTCTGGACTCGGCCATCAGGCGTGAGGTAGGTCACAGCTTTGCCCGCGCGCTCCCACGCAGGCCAGCGCCCGCCTTCGAGCGAGACGCGAATCGGCGGCCCGGACGGCAACGCCTGCACGTACACCTCGGCTCGCCCGGCGGCTTCGTCGGATGCATAGGTGATGGAGCGGCCGTCGGGGGAGAGGCGACCCTCCGTGATGCGTCCGGGACGGGTGATGGACTGGGCCTCGCCTGGGCCGTTCATCGGGATGATGCGAAGCGTGCTGTCCCGGCGCACGAGGAGGACTCGCCCGTCGGAGGACCAGTCGAGCGGCAGGTCGCAGTCACTGGGTCGGGCGTCCATTTCCTTGCCGACGACTCGCTCAGTGCTCGTTCGCAGGTCACGATCGACAATCCTGCACCGCGTGGTACTGCGCATGGCATACACGAGGTGGCCGCCGTCGGCGCTGAAGACCGGATGCGTTGTGCCGAAGCCGTAACCGGTGGTCGGAAATGTGCTGTCGCTCACAAGCACCCGAGTGCCACGATTCGCGTCGATGTCGTAGAGCCAGATGCCGACCGTATTGCCAGCGATCGCGACGGCTGCCGGGCCGGCGCGCGATGGCCGCACCCCTACCGTCCACGTGCCGTCCACTCGGACGGTATCCCGGAGCACGCCGCGGGCATCGTAGACGAGATAGGGTCGATCCTGACCTCCGGGCAGATAGGCCAGCACGCCATTCGACGACGCGGTGAAAGTGTGCACGCCCGCTGCTGCGCGAACTTCGTTCGCGATGCGGACCACGGGACCCTCGAGCACCAATGAACTCAAATTCACGCGCTGCGCCTCCACCGCCCGCACATCTGTGAGGCTCGCCGTCACCAGGTACCCCGGGGCAACGATTGCAAATTCACCGGCACGGACCGGAAGCGTCGCGACCGTCTTGCCGTCGAGGGTTGTGGCAATCATGTCAGTCGACGAGCCACGGGAAATCAGTATCCGCTTTCCGTCGGGAAGGAAACGTCCCCGGAGAGCCGGACCGGCGCCACGTGGCACGACGAGTCGGCATGTCCCGCCGCCGGCTGGCACCGTTGACACGCCGTCGTTGCCATTAAAGAGGATCAACCCGTTGCTGCTCCAGGACCCTCCCCGGGCGGAGGCGACCGGGCAGAGCCTCCGTGTCTGGCCGTTCGGCTGGGTCACCAGCAGGTATCCCCCCGCGAAGAATCCCAGCGACCGCCCATCGGGAGACCAGAACGGGGCGTCGGCGCCCTTCGCGTTTGGAATCGCCTCGGCCTCCAAGCGGTCCACGTTGCGCACCCAGAGGTTTCGCGATCCGTCCGCTGCAGCGAACACGAACGCGAGCCGACGACCGTCCGGTGACAGGGCCAGCGACCGCTGCTCGGCAAATGTCCCGCCTGCCGGGGGAAGGATAGATGTCGCCGTGAGTTCACTCTCTCCCGCGACGCCCGGATGCGCCCGCCGCGTGGTCAGCCAGCTGAGGAGTGCGCCACCCAAGGCGAACGCCAGCGCGCCCACGATGAGGCGTCGAGTGCTCCACTGCCGCGTGCTGCTCCCTCGCGCGCCCGCACTCCGGCGTGCCGTCATGTGCTGTGCCGGATAGCCGCCGCCTCCCAGCGCCACACTGAACTCCGCGGCGGCGGCGTAGCGGTCGGCCGGCAGCTTTTCCAGCGCACGGAGGACCGCCGCCTCGACATGCTCGGGCACCGCCTTGCGCTGCGCTCCGATCGCGCGCGGTTCTTCGGTGATCAGCCGCGCGACGATGGCCTGTACGCTCGGTCCCGTGAACGGCGCCTCACCCACCAACATCTCGTACGTCACGGCACCGAGCGCGTAGATGTCGCTGCGCGCGTCGATCTGCTTCTCGCCCATCGCCTGCTCGGGGCTCATGTACTGCGGCGTGCCGAGGGAGAGTCCGGTTTGTGTCATCCGCGTGCCACCGGCACTCTGCACAGCGAGCGCGATGCCGAAATCCGCCACCAGGGCATGGCCGCCTTGCAGCAGGATGTTCTCGGGCTTGATGTCGCGGTGGATGACGTTCATGCCATGCGCGTAACCGAGCGCATCGGCCACTTCGCGGGCGATCAGCACCGCATCATTGATCGGGAGCTGCTGCTCGCGGTCGAGGCGTGCCCGCAATGTCTCGCCGGTGACCAGCGGCATCACATAGTAAAGGAGCCCGTCGGCATCACCCGAGTCCAGCAGCGGCAGGATGTGCGGATGCTGTAGTCGTGCGGTGGTGCGGATCTCGCTCAGGAAGCGCTCACCACCGAGCGCTGCGCCGAGATCGGGGTGCAGCACCTTGATCGCGACGTCACGATCGTGCTTGATGTCGAGCGCCAGATACACCGTCGCCATGCCACCGGCGCCGAGCTCGCGCTCGATGGTGTAGCGGTCGGCCAATGCGGAGGTCAGGCGCTCGTTGATCATCTGGTTCCTTTCTGGTCTGCCAGCAACATCTCCCGGATAATCACGGCGTCCTGACGATCCTGCGGACGGTTCGCTGCCTGCTTGGAGCGCAGAATGTCGCCGAGCGATGCGGCGAACAGCGGCTTGCCGTGAATCTCGAAGCGCACCGCGTGCTCCCGGAGTTCATTGTAGCCCGACACCCCGACGGGATGCCGAATCACGTCGACGCGTCCCGCGTCCGTCACCAGGTTCCAGAGGTCCGCCCGCCCGAGCACCGTCCCGCTGCAGTCGAACGTCAGCCCGTCCGGAACCGACTCG
>JANYCP010000175.1 GCA_025360265.1 Gemmatimonadota bacterium | reverse complement strand
CCGACGCCACCGGAGACGGGTGTGATCGCGATGGCTCGACGGCCAGCCAGTGCGTCGGCCAAGCTTGGTGCCCTGTCGAGGAACGCACCAATCATCCTGCTTGAGTCGCCGTCGCACAGCGGCAACATCGGCGCGGTAATTCGCGTGGCGGCCGGGGCTGGTGCTGCGGCGGTGATCACCACCGGTCCCAACGATCCGTGGAACCCCGGCGCCATTCGTGGTTCTGCCGGCCTGCATTTCGCGTTGCCGGTGATTCGCTCAGACATGGTGGAGGTCGAAGGTCGACCGCTCATCGCGATTGATCCTGATGGTGACAACCTCGTTGCCGATTCCATTCCAGACGACGCGGTTCTCGCCTTCGGATCAGAACGATCAGGGTTGTCGGGGGCATTGCTCGCACGAGCATCGCGACGAGTCCGCATCCCGATGGAACCCGGTGTTTCGTCCCTCAACCTCGCCACGTCTGTCGCAATCGTGTTGTACGGCTGGCGCCTGCGTCGGTGATCACGCGCCGTCGCGACGTACCAATGGCCTTCGCCGCCCTGGCGAGCGCCGGCACTATCTGGGGCGCATCATTCGTGTTGGGCAAAATCGCGCTGCTCGAGCTGAGTGTACCACACTTGATGTTGTACCGGTTCTCTTTTGCCTCAATTGGATTCATCCCGTGGCTGTTGCACTCGCGAGCCGGTTTACATCGCCGAGACTGGGGGGTTGTGGTGACCGCCGCAGTGATCGGCGTCCCGGTGCAATTTCTGTTGCAGTTCGAAGGACTCTCCCGCACGACCGCATCGCACGCAGCATTGATGATCGGTACCGCACCAGTACTCGTCGCCGTGGCAGCTTTCATCTTTTTGCACGAACGTCTGCGATCGGTTGCCTGGATCGCACTGGTGGCATCGACGATCGGAGTGGCGATGATTGTCATGCACGCGCTCAATCCAGGTACGGTCATTGGAGCGCAACCAACGCTGATAGGTGACGTGTTGGTACTCGTCTCGATGCTTGCTGCAGTGGTGTGGATTCTCATGAGCAAGCGGTTGATGGCGCATCATTCGCCCGTCGCTGTCAGCGGCGTGATCACGATTACCGGGACCGTGGCCCTCGCCGCCTGGGTGCTTCCTCGTAATGGCCTGCCGCCGATCCACCTCTCCATCGGCACGTGGCTCGCGATCGGTGCACTTGGGTTGGTCGCGACGACGTTGAGCACCGTTCTCTGGAACTGGGGGCTCGCCCACACCGACGCCGGCAAGGCGGGTGCGTTCATCAACCTCGAGCCGGTCATCGGTGCCGCCCTTGGCGTAGCGCTGCTCCACGAGTCCCTTGGTGCAATCGCGGTCCTCGGCGGCGTGCTGATTATCGGCGGGGCGATGGTGGTGGGACTTGGAAGCCAGGGTTCCCAGAACGGCTGAGGGAAGAGGCCGAGCGGGTCGAGTGCCTTATCTTTCGGGTAACGTTGGCCTCGGAGGAATATCTGCGCAAGCTCATGCTGGTAATCATGCTGTCGACCGGTGCAATGCTCTCCGTGGTCGCACAAAGCGGAAAAGCCGCCGATGCGCCAAAGGTCATCACATCGGTGTCGGCCGCTGTGGATGTACCGAGTTATCAGGGTGGACCGTGTCCCGCCAAGCTCAATTTCACTGGGACGATCGTGGCGGATAAGACGCCTACCGGACCGATCACCTATCAATGGGTGCACAGCGACACGAGCGTGAAGAGCCCGGTGCGCACCCTCACCATGACCGGGAAGGGGTCGCTCGTGACCAACAGCTGGTCGGTCGGGTCGTCGGGCGAGATGATGCGGGTCTGGGCGGAATTGCGGGTGCTCACGCCGAACGCAATCAAGTCGGAAAAAATCTACGCCGCGGTGCTTTGCCGTTAGAAAATGAGCGATATTCTCTGGCCGAAGGACCTGCGATGAAACTCTCCACTCGCGCGCTCGTGATGGCTCGAGCGGGCGAGTCTGAACGGAATTATGGCCGTTCGGAGACACTGCCTCGCGCGAATGTTGCTTCGCGCGGATTGTCGGGACCGTCCTTTAGCGTAACGACCCGCTCGTGACTCGGTCCAAGGGACCGCACCACGATTCCGCTCTTCTGAAACCACGCGACCGAATCATTCCCCCAGCGCATTACACCACGTCCTTCGGCGGATAGGACTGCTGTATCGCCTTTGGGACCAATCGCACACACGCCGCCAGCCACGCAGGAGATTGCCCGGGAAAAGCGCGGTCGGCCAAGCCAGCTGTTCAGGGCAGAATCCGCCACTGCGGTGTCGCCGGGTGACACCGGAATCGCCGATGCTCTGGCCGGTGGTGCGTCTGCTTGCCAGAGGCCGCGATCGGTGCGCACATACAGCGTGCTCGCATTGTCCGACCATGCGACCGACTCTGGCTGGCCGGCACTACCGGGAAGTGCGATCACCACTTCACCGTAGCTGAGCAGGTTGACCACGACGACTTCCCGGCGCTGGCCGGGTAACGTGTCGCGCATGCGCAGGAAGGCAACCACTTCGCCGGTGGGCGTGAGCTGCGGACGCGATTCGATCAATGCCGTGAAGGTGACCTGGGTGACCGGCCCGCCGTTGGCCGACACCGCGAAAAGATCGACGTGACGATCGCGACCTTCGCCAACAAACACGACGATCGGTTCTTCACCGACCTTGATGCGGTGGGCGAGGGGAGTGAAGCCGCATGACGAGAACGCGATTGCCGCAAACGCGGCGATCGCATGACGTGGGACGTGGGACGCGGGACTTGGGATGGCGGTTACTTGTGGTCGAGCTGTTCGGCGAAGAAGGTGTCGATGTTCTTCAGCGCCCGATCGTACTCTGGCGTGCCGTAGCCGGTGCGACCCGGCTTGAGGAATCCGTGACCGGTGCCGATGTAGCTGTCGCCGGCGAACCTGGCGCCGAGCAGCCGCTGCTCGACCGGCATCATTGCATTGACGCGCATGTCGCCTTGGCCGTACACGCCGAGCACCTGTGCCTTGATCGAGGTCAGCAGCGTGGTGTCGGACAGGGGCCCGTAGCAGGGAACCGCCGCCTTCACCTTCGCATTCGCGGCCGCATACTTCCACACGGTACCGCCGCCCCAGCAGAAACCAATGATGCCGGTGTTGTCCTTCTGCGCAGCCGGAAGTCCGTTGACGTACTTGTACGACGCATCGAGGTCGGCGATGACGCCAGCATCGTTCAGGGTCGCGACCAACTTCCGGCCGCTGTCAGTGGTAGGCGGTGACATGCCGTAGCGCGATGAGAGCAGGTCTGGCACAATCGCGATGTAGCCCTTCGCCGCGAACCGGTCGCCCATGGTGGGCTCCCAGTCGGTCATCCCGAAGATTTCATGAATGACGATGACGGTTGGTGCCTTGTCGCTGCGTTCCGGATACGCAACGTAGGCGCGCACCGAGTCGCCCTTCGCGTTGGCGAATTTCACCCACTCGCCGTGTGTCGTGACGGCGTCGTGGTACTTCGCCGGACTGTGCCTTCCAGCAACGAACCCGCCGGCGATGGCGGCGATGAACGCGATGCCGCTGATGATGGGAACAATGGTGCTGCCGCGGGTGCGTTGCATGGGGAGCTCCGTGAGAGTCGTTGGTCGTTAGTCGTAAGTCATGGGTCGTGCGCCGTTGCAACGACTCACGACTAACGACCAACGACTATTTCAGTCCCTGTACCGATTCCTGCCGGCCCGTTTCGCCTTGTACAAATTTTCATCCGCCAGCTTCATCAGTGATTCATCGTCGGCGATGCGGTCGTCCGGAAATGTGGCCAGGCCTGCACTTACCGTGGCGTTGACTGGAATCGCCATGTCACCAAAATTGTGCGCCGCCACGCGACGCAGGATTCGGTCGGCGAAGAGTCGTGCGCCGGTGCCACCGGTCTCCGGCAAGACTACCACGAATTCCTCGCCGCCGTAACGGGCGAGAAAATCCATCGTCCGCAGTTCCCTGCGCAGCAGGATGGCGATGTCCTTGAGGACCCGGTCGCCCACCTGATGGCCGTAGGTGTCATTGACTCGCTTGAAGTCGTCGACATCAAGCAGCACGACGGTCACCACCTGGTCATAGCGGCGGGCCCGATCCAGTTCCTCACGCAGGCGCTGGTCGAGCACGCGGCGATTGGCGCAGCCGGTGAGTGGGTCGGTGTCGGCGAGTTCGCGAAGTTGCCCGCCGCTGCCGCTGCCATGCTCCAGATCGTGGGCCTTCTCGAGCGCCGTGACGGCCGCCTCGATGACCTGCTCGGCGAAGCCGAGGTCGAGGCGATTGAGCGGCGGGTCGTCCGCAGTGGTGCGCAGGAAGAAGACGCCGGTGCGTCGACCCGAGAGCGTAAACGGGAGCGCGATCACTGACTTGGTGCGTCGACCTTTCGGCTGGTTTCCCCACGTCATGATGACGTCCTGATACAGCGGATCGGCGTCGACATCACTCACCATCACCGTCTCGCCGGTGCTGAGTGCCCGGATGATCTCCGGATACTTGCTCAGGTCGACTCGCAGATCGCGGAGATTCGGATTCTCGTACGCGGCGACCACGGTGCCTTCCTTGCCGCCCGGCGCCGAGATCACGACGGAACAACGGGCGATCCGCAATCCAGAGGCGACACGCCGCACCAGGATCTGGTAGATCTCGGCGGAATTGAGCGACGCTGTGATCTCCTTCATGATGCTGACCAGCTCATTGCGGGAGCGCGCATCGGCCCGGGCACGATTCAGTTCGCGTCCCACGCGCAGGTGCGCCTTGATGCGTGCCAGGAGTTCACGCACCTGATATGGGCGTTGGATTGCGTCGGATGCGCCGAGGCCGAAGGCTTCGAGCTGTGATGAGTCGAAGCCAGTGTCGGTGATCACGAAGATCGGGACATCCTTATGGCGCATATCTTCGCGGACGCGTGCCAGTCGATCCATCGTTCCGGCATCGGAGTTCGCCAGATCGACCACGAGCAGATCGTAGACTTCCTGCTCGAGGCGCTCGAGCAGTTGCGGGCCGCCCAATGCGGTCACGACATCGTAGCCGTTCTCCTTGAGGACCCAAGAGAGCGTGCGCGCCAATGCTGTGTCTTCGGTTGCCAGCAAGAGACGGGGGTTGCTCATCCGGCGATCAGCTCCTCATAACGGGCAGCGTCGACATTTCCGCCGCTGCATACCACGACGGTCGGTCCAGTCACGATGTACCTCGCCGCAAGAATGGCCGCGGTAGTTACAGAACCTGACGGCTCCACCCGCAATCCGGCAGTGTTGAGCCAGCGCACCGCCGCGCGGATTTCATCGTCGGTGACCGATGCAACAGCCCGCACCGTTTCCTTGATGATTGGCCAGGTCACTTCTCCGACCGACATCGTCAGCAAACCATCGGCCAGACTCGCGCCGCCGGGGAGCACTGTCGGGCTACCCGCTGCGATCGCGGTCGAAAGCTTCGGGATCCCGGCCGGTTCCACTGCGATCACCGCCACGTCGGCGCCAGTGGCGCGAACGGCTGAACAGATGCCGGCCAGCAGGCCGCCGCCGCCAATCGGGACCAGGATCGCCCGCACCTCAGGCCATTGATCGAGGATCTCGAGCCCGACAGTTCCCTGGCCGGCAATGACGTCAGGATGATCGTAGGGTGGAACCATCGTCAGCGACTCGTCAGTGACGTATCGCTGGGCCGCGACGGACTGCTCTGGGCCTCGCGTTTTGCCAGCGAGTATCACCTCGGCGCCGAGCTTTCGCACGCCCTCAATCTTCACCCCTGCAGCCGATTCGGGCATCACGACCACAGCACGGATGCCGAGGCGTTTGGCGGCAAACGCAATGCCAAGACCGTGGTTTCCACTCGACGATGTGACGACGCCACGGCGGCGGGCATCGTCGGAAAGACGACGCAATGCAGTCCACGCGCCGCGAATCTTGAAAGCGCCAATGGGCTGTAGGTGCTCGGCCTTGAGTCGCACTTCTCCGGCCATCCCCTCGAACGGGAGTCGGATCAGCGGCGTGCGTTCACCGACCCCCGCGAGGCCGGACTGTGCCTCGCGGAGATTGTCGAGCGAAATCACCCTTCCGTCGCGGGCGTCTCGGCTTCCTCGCCCTCCGCCTCGGCCTCGTCTCCCTCTTCCTTCTGCACGCGCGCCACGTCGACGATTTCGTCGCCGGCGTCGAGGTTCATCAGTTTGACGCCCTGCGTGTTGCGCCCGCTGACGCGGATCCCTTCCACCGGGCAGCGAATGATCACCCC
>JANYCP010000148.1 GCA_025360265.1 Gemmatimonadota bacterium | reverse complement strand
CTCTTCGCGTCGCTGCGGCACCGGGAAATTTCGATTGAGCTGGCCCGTGAGGCGCTGGCCGACAAGATTCGCCGGAGCAGCGAGGGTGAGGCCAAGAGCGATGCCCTGCCGACGATCGAGAAGGTCCAGGAAGTCGTCGCGCGGCGCTGGGGCGTCACCGCTGAGGGACTCAAGTCGAAGGCGCGCATCAAGACACTGACGGTGCCGCGACAGATCGCCATGTTCCTCGCCCGCGAACTATTGCACGTGCAACTGGTGGAAATCGGCCAGGCGTTCGGCGGGCGCGATCACTCCACCGTAATTCACTCGGTCGCGAAAGTGCAGACGCAGATGGGCCAGGATCGCCAGTTCCGTGAACGCGTTGAATTGGCCCGCGCGGAGTTGTTGACAGCGTAGTGCACAGTGTGTGTTGTGTGATCGTGGAAGACGTTGGTGAGTGCGGATAGCGTGGGAAAATCGGAACATCGTCCCCATGCTCAACTGTTACTCCACGTGAGATGTCGGGGCGCAGCATGCTGCGCCAACAGAGGTTAGGGAGACCATCAACATTTCCCATCCCTCTACTGCTACTACTAAGATCTTTAATACTGGAAATTGCAGGTACTTATGGCAACCCGGGGACGCTCATGAAGTTCACCATCACGCGAGAGCAGCTGCAGGAAGGCCTGACCGCAGTTGCGGCCGCCGTTCCGAGCAAGACGACGCTGCCCGTGCTCGCAAATATTCTCCTCGAGGCGACCAAGGACGGGTTGAAGCTCTCGGGAACGGACCTCGACATTGCCGTTGGCACGACGGTCGCGGCGGCCGTTGACCAGGAAGGTGCCATCACGCTGCCGGCCCGCAAGCTCGTGGAGCTGGTGCGCGAGTTGCCGAGCGCTGGAATCCGGATCACGACGCAGGGAGAACAGCGGGTCACCATCGAATGCGGTCGCTCGAAGTTCAAGCTCCTCGGCTTGCCCCGCGAAGAATTTCCGAGTTTTCCGCAGGTCACCTTCGACGGTTCGTCCAAGACCACCGCGCGCGAACTGCAGAAGCTCATAGCGCACGTTGCCTTCGCCGCCAGCACCGAAGAGAGTCGTCCGGTCCTGAATGGCGTGCTCTGGCAGCTCCTGCCGGATCGGATGCGCATGGTGGCCACCAACGGGCACCGGCTCGCCAAGATGGAAATTCCGATGCAGAGCACTCTGGCGCAGCAGGCTGAGCTGATCGTTCCGCCCAAGGCGCTGGAACAGTTTCGCAAGCTCTTCGGGCCGGATGATGAGATTGAGATCGGCCGCTCCGACAATCACCTCGGCTTTCGTTCGGCCACGACTCAGGTGTTCACCCGCCTGATCGAAGGACCGTACCCGAACTACGAGCAGGTCATTCCGCGCGAGAACGACAAAGTCGCCACGGTTGAGAAGGCGTCGCTCATGTCGGCGCTGCGGCGCATGGCGATCGTGGCCAGCGACCAGACGCACCGCATCCGCATGTCGTTTGGCGATGGCTCGTGCCGCCTCTCAGTGACCACGCCAGACCTCGGCGAGGCTCAGGAGGAGATCACGGTCTCGTACGAAGGCGAACCACTGGATATCGGCTTCAACGCGAATTACCTGCTCGAGGTTTTGAAGTACATGCCGACCGACGAAGTGCGCATGACGTTCAAGGCGCCAGAGCGTGCGGCGACCGTCGAGCCGGTGGGCTGGGATGATCCGGCCGCGTATTTGACGCTGGTGATGCCGCTGCGATTGCTGGACTGATCATGATGCCCCGTGTAAGGGCGCAGTTTGCTGCGCCCTTACAGCGATCTACCCGTCACAGAGATCTCCCCGTGCCCCGCAAACTCTTCGTCCTCGCGTTCATTCTCGGCGCCGCATCCACCGCATCGGCCCAGGTCAAATCGCCGGGCGCCACCAAGCCGACACCAACCGTCAAGCCAGTCTGGCCCGACGAAGGTGTCTTCAAGTGGGCACCGCGACCGACCGTCGCGGAGATCACGGCGAACGACCTGCGTACCAGGCTCTACCAGCTCGCCGACGACTCGATGCAGGGTCGCAGAATCGGTGAGCTCGGCAACTTCAAGGGCACGGCCTACATCGCTGCAGAGTTCAAGCGAATGGGGCTCAAGCCGGCCGGCGAGAACGGCGGCTATTTTCAGGACCTGCCGTACGGTTACACAAGTTTTGACATCGCGACCAGCAAGCTGAGCATCGGTGGGGCCGAGCTACAGGCCAAGCGCGACTGGGTTCCGATCGTGCCGACCGCTGCGAATGGCGGCGCATCCAAAGCCGACCTGTCGAACATCGCGACAGTGTTCGCCGGACGAATGGGCGACACGACCGTCGCGCTCGATCCCGCAGTGTTCCGTGGCAAGGTTGCCGTGTTCCTGGCGGCCCCACCGGCTGCGCCCGGGAATCGGGGCGGCGGAGTACCGCTGGCCTCCTGTTCCGCTGATCAGGGTTGGCCCAATCAGCGCGGCGCATCGTACGCATTGCAGCAGGCAGCGGCTGGGCGCGCAGCCGCTGCAAACGCTCCGGCGGCCGGCGGCGGTCGCGGTGCCGCCGGTGGCGGACGGGGTGCGGGTGGTGGTCGTGGAGCGGGCGCCGGTGGAGCAGATTCGCGGATCGCGACGCTTGGTCTCGCCGGAATGCTGATCGCCGATGAATCGCTTTCGGCCGCAACGGTGAACGCCGCGTTTGGCGGCGGTCGCGGTGGCATGCGTCCCGCGACACCCGTCTCGTTTACCGGAGCGCCTGCAGCGGCAATCACGTCAGACGTTGCCGCAAAGTTGTTCGGCAAGTCGGTTGGGCAACTCACCGTGGGAAGTGCCGGTCAGCCGATCTCGGCAAGCTGGAACTACGACTGGCGCGTCTCGGCGACACCGGGCCGCAACGTCATCGCAATTCTCCCGGGCTCCGATCCAACCCGCGCCACCGAGTACGTGCTCGTCGGCGCACACAACGATCACAATGGCGTCAACCCGACGGCCGTCGACCACGATTCGCTGCGCGCCTATAACACGATCATGAAGCCGCAGGGGGCCAATGACGGCAACACCTGCCGTCCTAACGATCGTCAGCAATTTCTGATTGACTCACTGATCAAATACGCCCGCAGTATCCGCCCGCCGCGGCGCGATTCGATCATGAACGGTGCGGACGATGACGGCTCGGGGACGGTGGTGTTGCTTGAAATCGCCGAGAAGTTTGCCAAGGAGCATCCGGCGCGCTCGATCATCTTCATCTCGCATGTTGGTGAAGAAGCCGGCTTGCTCGGTTCCGCCTGGTTCACTGCGCACCCGACGATTCCACTCGACTCCGTTGTCGCGGCGCACAACATGGACATGCTCGGCAAGGGCCGCGTGACCGACGTGGCGATGGGTGGACCGGCCTCGGTGCAGACCCTTGGCTCGCGTCGCCTTGCGTACGCGTTCGGCGACATCATCGATTCGGTGAATGCGATCAGCAGGGAGCCGATGTCAATCGACAAGACATGGGACATTCCCGCGAACCCACTCAACCGTTTCTGCCGCAGCGACCAGGTGAACTACGTCAACCACAACGTTCCCGTGACCTACTTTTCCCTCGGCTACGCGCGCGACTATCACCAGCCCACCGACGAACCGCAGTACATCGACTACGATCACTCAGCTCGACTCGGCCGCTTCATTCACGACGTGATGATGGCCATCGCCAACCGGGCCGATCGGCCGAAGATCAGCGGGGCGGATAGCACGATGCCGAAGTGCGGGAGATGAACAGCAGATCGCCTATCGCCGATCGGGTCCGCCGCTATCCACCGGAACCACCACCGCTTTTCCGTTCAGCCGCTCCATGATCAGGTTTTTCCGCCAGAGCATCCGCCATGGACGGTAGTATGGGTTACTACTTCTAGGAAAAGGTAGCAGTGCCGCCAAGGTCGCGGCTTGGTCCGCCGAGAGGTTCCTCGCCGGCGTCCGAAAGTAGGCCTGTCCACCAGCTTCGACCCCCCAGATTTCATCCCCCATCTCCACCGTGTTGAGGTAGAGCTCGAGAATCCGGTCTTTCGGGAGCCAAAGTTCCAGGCGCCAGGCGGTGATCGCCTCCTTGAGCTTTCGGAGCGGATTGCGGGAAGGGGAGAGGTAGAGATTTTTCGCCAATTGCTGGGTGATGGTGCTGGCGCCGCGAACCGTGCGCGGATGAGCGGTGCTGTTGGTGATGGCGCGCCAGAGGTCGCCGCGGTCACGCGGGCTGGTCCACGCGAATGAGTCGCGGGGGTATCCCATCGCATGTCGCAGTTCGACAAAATCCACACCGTGGTGCGAATAGAAGCGACTGTCCTCGCCAATCAGCGCGGCGCGCCGCATTGCGGACGATCTCTGTGTCAGCGGTACTGGCATGTACTTGCGGTGGAGCGCAGCGGTGGGGTTGCCGTTGCGCCGCATCGCCATGAACGACGTCTCGCGCGGGAAGTTGTAGCGGTACCAGAGCGGCGGTGGCCAGACGAAGAACAGCCAAAAGAGAAGGAGAGAAAGTGAAGAGGTGAACAAGAAAAAAACAGGTCGCCGCACCACCGGCCACCTTCCCTCCTTTTCTCCTGCTCTCGTTTTCTCTTTACGGGGCTCCACGCACAGGAATAAAGCGTATCACCGTCCGGCT
The DNA here is from genome assembly GCA_025360265.1 of Gemmatimonadota bacterium. Taxonomy (GTDB): domain Bacteria; phylum Gemmatimonadota; class Gemmatimonadetes; order Gemmatimonadales; family GWC2-71-9; genus Palsa-1233. The sequence goes on along the minus strand of JANYCP010000148.1, from coordinate 3,043 downwards.
GACACGAATTCCCGACACCACTTCTCGGCTTCCCGGGAATCCGATGGTCATGGTTACCGAGTCCACCAGGGTGCCGGCGGCCATCGTTCCGTCTGTTTTGACGGAGTATACGTCGCTACGACTACCGTTTGATGTGTAGGTCATCTGGGTCGTGTAACGTTGACCTCCGCCGACCTGCTCGAAGTCCTCGCGGGCCCGGATCGGAACAGTCTGGTTCCGTTCGACGCCAGCCGACCAGCCGACGGTTCGCCGTTCCTTGACCGTGAAGACTCCTGTCCTGGCGGTTTCCGATGCGGAATCGACCCAGTTTGACCGCGGCTCTATTCCTCGCGCCAAGACGGTCGGAACCAGGCGACGGCCGAGGGCCAGGATATCCGGGGCTCCGTCGCCCGAGTCGGGGGGCGTCGATGTCGTGGAATCGAGGTGGGCCGTAACGGCGCCATTGGCGGCCACGGTTACGGTGAAGGACGCCCGTTGCGACGAGTGTTGCAGCTGGCGTTCCCCGGACGGGAGCATCAGCGCGATGGTATCGACGCGCTCGGCAACGACGGTGCTTTGCCAGCCGGCGCGCAACCGGATCGTGCCGATTGGTCGCGGGTCCGGCGCAGTATTCGGTGGCTGGTTGGCGCATGCACCAACCGTCACAAGGAGTCCCAGCAGAAGAATGATGCATCGCATACATCGGATGACGCACCACCCCTGCTGGCACACACAAGGGCTAGGGGAGGCGCGTCAGCCGCAGGACGGCGGTGGAATGTTGCGGGATCGGCGTGTCGCCGGGGTGCTGCACAATCGAGCTGTTGACCGATGATTCGACGTAGCCGCTCTTGGCCGGACCACCAATTCCAATCACCAGACGCTCGGTGCTTGACCCCACGACGGTGACGACCTGACCAGCCTGACCGGTGGTCGTGACGTTGGACGACGAGGTGCCATTGAGGACAAACGCTCCGCCTTCAAGCGCACCGCTCTTCCAGGTAGAAATGATCGCGCCGACTTGGTGCCCACTCTGGATGTCACCGTCAACCTTGGTGGTGTCGGCCCAGCTGTCGCCCGCCTTGATGCCGGCGCGAATACCGGGAAACATGACGCCGACGATCTGCATGATTGGCGCGAGCGCGGGATTCTGCACGGACGGCTGTGGCACGCCGCGCAACGTATTTCGCACGGTGTAGGCGTGAACCCAGGCGCCACGCGCCGAATCGGCGGCCGCGGCTGCCGCTGCAGGCGGCATCTGTGCGGCCATCGCACCAGTCGCTTCGAGCTTCATCGAGTCCACGGTAATGCGCGCCACTTGGCCGTCGGCGCTGTCGGTCAGCGCTACTCTGACGAACGCCACCGCGTTGGAACCACCACTGATCTTGCCGCGACCGATGCTGGTGAGATCCTGCTCAAGCGTTGTGTTCGCCTCAACGCGATAGCGCAGTGTTTGTCCCGGAGGCGTGGCCGGGTTCTGTGTGACAGCGAGCGCGAGGACCATGAACAGCATCGTGACCTCCAGATACGGCCCACGCCGCATGAGTGCGGCGTGGATGGGGTAGAACCGTAAGCCGAGTTCTGTTTCCCTTGCGGGAGATGATCATCTGTCTAGGACGGTCGTCGCCGACCGCCTCAAGCAGCCTACCCGCGGCTCAAACGGTGCGGGCCGCACCTTGCCGCCTATTTGGCCTTGCTCCGACCGGGGGTTACCGTGCCTCCAAGGCTTACACCTGGAGCGGTGGGCTCTTACCCCACCGTTTCACCCTTGCCTGTGCCCATTGCTGAGCCATCGGCGGTTTGCTTTCTGTTGCCCTGTCCGTCGCCTCTCGGCGCCCAGGCGTTACCTGGCGGTCTGCCCTGTAGAGCTCGGACTTTCCTCGGTCCGGGTTACCCCGAATCGCGATCATCACGTTCTGCCCCGAGGGGAAGGTAGTCGCGGGACGCGGGACGCGAGGAGTGGGGCATGGGGCATGGGGTGTGGGGCGTGGGGCATGCCCCATGCCCCACACCAACCCACAACGCGCCAGTCTGTACCGTCACTCCATTGACCCCCCGTTGACCGCGCCCCGCCATCGTGCGCTCACCTCGCACCGGAGCGCATTGCATGAACGATGGGACACCAACCGTTGCCGCCGTTCTCGATCCATTCGAACGCGCTCGTGTTGACGCAGCCGGCAGCGGCTGTTTCTCGCTGGTCCATCGCGAATCGGTTCGCGATGCGATTCGCCTGGTTCGCGAACGTCCGGTGGACGCGGTTCTTGTCTCACTGCGTCGCTGCGCCGGTGAAGCTCCCGCACTACTGGAACAGTTCTCCCGAAGTTTCCCATCAGTTCCCACCGTGGCATTGCTCACGCGACACGAACCTGGCGACGCAGAGGCGCTCCTCCGACTCGGCGCCACCGGTGTGCGACAAGTGGTGGACGCAACCAGCCCAGCCGGATGGCGCCGACTTCGCGAAGTCCTCGGCGTACACCCCAATGAACGCGCGAACGTCATTCTCAGGCCGATCATGGACGCGCTCGGACCGACCACCAACGGCAGTCGTCGATTCTGGGAAGAGATGGTACGCACCGCTCCGGAAACCACGACGGTACGCCGTCTCGCCGCCGCACTCGCCATCACGCCATCAACGTTCGTCTCGCGATTTGTGCGGTGTGGTTTGCCGAGTCCGAAGGAGTATCTCGTGGCGGTACGACTCTGTCACGCGGCGAGACTGTTCGACGAAGGTGATCTCACCATCGCTGATGTTGCGTACCGAATGGACTATGCGTCGCCGCAATCGTTCGGTCGCCACCTGCGCATGGTCATGGGTATCACGCCGAGCGAGTTTCGCTCACGCTATCCGTTCTGTACTGTGTTGCAGCGATTTCTCGATCAGTTTGTGGTGCCGTACAAGACGACGTGGAAACAGTTCAAGCCGCTGGCGCCGGGGAGGGGATGACGAGAGACGAGAGAGGAGAGACGTGGGGCGTGGGGCATGGGGTGAGGGGCTCTCGTCGCGACGCTTCGGATGGAGCGTGCGGAGAAACTCAAGGAATCGACGCGATCTCCCTGCGACATCCGC
>JANYCP010000120.1 GCA_025360265.1 Gemmatimonadota bacterium | reverse complement strand
GTGCTGGTGCGAGACACGATCAAGCTACCGTGACTTCACCCTCGTCCTCAGCGAAGCGAGGGACCTCCAGAATCTCCGGTGCACGGAGCCTGAAGGTCCCTCGCTTCGCTCAGGACGAGGCAAGTGCTCACCCCGAATCCTTCACCTACAAGTACCTCGCCACTGCCATTGCCAATACCGCAATCAACAAGAACAACGCTCCGACTCCGCCGAACGCAATCAGCCGTCCGCGCGTCTGCATCATCTCTGCCATCAGCGCGGCCTTTCCGTCCGGCGAGGCTTGCGCCATCTGCGCGCCGAGGGCGCCCATCCGCTTGATCGCTGGTCGGACGGCAAATAGGCCTAGAAGCCAGGCGCATACCGCGAACACCATTCCGGTGCTGTAGCCAATGCCGGCTGGTGAATGGAAGAACGCCGCCGAGAATCCGCCCGAATCGCGGCGCATCAAGTCGAGACCAGAGAGAATCGTCAACATGCCGGCCGTGAGCATGATGTCGAGGTACCGGCGCCGATTGAGCTCCGCCATCACCTTCATCCCTTCGGGACCCGACGCCGCGATGGCCGGGCCGACGACAAAATTCATGAAAAGCACGCCGCCGGCCCAGAACACGCCGAGGCCGACGTGAACCAGCCGCAACACAATGAATCCACCGCCCATGGGACCTCCGTGAGGATGTGAACCGCGTTGCCTGCCTGCGGACTATTTCGCCTTCTGCGGAACCGGTGCCGGAACGTCAGCTGGCGCCGACTGCCCCGTCGCCGCGTTGTCCAGAATCCCGCCGCGAGTCACCATCTGCGCCGCAAGCACTGTCTGAATGACGCTCACGATATTGTTCGTCGTCGACTCCGCCGCACCCGGCGATCCCGCCCCGCCACCAGAGATCGTGACCATGCGCGCGTTCGACAACGCGTCGGCAATCACCGGCGCGATCTGCGGCAGCATCTCGATCTGACGATACCGGAAATAACTCTCACCGCCAGCCTCAATCGCCTGATTCACTTTCTGAATGCTCTCCGCCGTCGCATCGGCAATTCGACGAATACGAATGGCATCGGCATCCGCTGATGCTTCTGCTGCAAGGCGCACCTTCGCTGCGTCCGCCTTTGCCTGCGCGATCTGCGTCGCGTCAAGTTCTGCCACGCGCTGCAATCCCTGCGCTTCCTGTCGCTTCGCCTCAGCCTGCGCAATCAATGCAGCGTTGGAGGCCTTGGTCTGCTCCAGCTCGCGCTGCTTGTCGGAAATCGCCCGCTCGGCATCGAGCTGCGCTTCCTTCGATCGACGCGCCTGGTTGGCCGCCACGATCTCGGAGTTCGCCTGCGCTTCCGCCGCCGACTGCCGGCGTCGCGCTTCGGCCACTTCCGATTGCACGATCTTGATGTTGAGCGAGTTGAAGATCAATCCCAGATCGGTGAGTTCGCGCGAACACGCCTTGCGAATGATCACGGCGAGTGGGTCGTCGTCATCTTCCATCACCGCTACTTCCGCCGCGGTCATCCCCGTGGTGTCGTGCACCTTCACGGGTGCCGCTACTATGACCGGCGCCGGATTGCTTCCGGGCAGCAACGACCGCGACGCGCTCGGCGTCGCCTTTGCCGAGAAGAGCTGGTCGTGCGTGAGGAGGTTGATCGCGCGACGCCCCGAGCTCGACAACAGATCGGTGAGCGTGCTGAGCTGATCGCCATCGCTCTTCGAGAAGAAGCGGTTGGCCGCCGTGCGGATGAGCACGTCACTGTCGCCAACTGATACGATCGCGCTCGCCAGCACGCGGACCTTGATCGGCCGCGGTGTGCCGGTGTCGTCGATGTCTGCCGTCTGGTCGGTGATGTCGAGGTCGACGTTGATCACCTTGCTTGAGATCGTCGTCCCGGTGGTGAGTAGCGGGATTTCCTTTGACTTGCCGGGACCACGGTAGATCACCGTGCCGCCCTGCAGCCAGCTCACCATGCGGATCGTACCCGCTTCCACGTTGCGAAGAAACGATGCAACGATCGCCGGAACGACCACTGCGATAAACACCAAGCCACCAGCAACAACGATCATGGTCGTACTCATCTGCTACTCCGTGACGCGAGAAACGTGAACAAGTTGCTACAAGACTGAGACGGTACAGCGGTGTCGCGCGCCATCCACCTCATCGACACGCACCAGTTGGCCCGCACGCACTGACGCACCTCTCGCTCGATCAGCTGCTGTCAGCGTCGCAAGGATCTGCTGCACCTGGCCATCGACTTCCACCGCAACAATTCCCTGTCCGTTGCGATCGAAGTTGGAGACCACCTTCGCCTCGCCAAACGTCGCCGACTCAAGCGTGTTCGCCGGATTGGAGGCGAACCGCATCGCGAACTTCCAGATCGGATTGAAGAGCAGCCGCTCCACCGCCACCGCGCCAATGAGCGCGACAAGCAGCAGCGTGATCCCGCCAACGAACGACTGCATTGCAACACCGACCAGTCCGAAGCCAAGCAGTCCTGCGAGCAGAAACCGCGGCGACATGAGCGCCATGCTCGCCAGCTGTGACGCGCCGCCAGTGTCGCCATGCGCGTGGCCATGACTCGACCCGTGACCATGACCGTGTCCATGACCGCCGGAATGGCCGTGACCGCCGTGACTGCTGCCGCCGTGGCCGTGGCGGCCAAGACCAGCGAAGGCCATCACGCTGAGTCCTACAGCGCCGAGAATTACCGAGAAGAGGTAGATGTCCATACGGTGAGGAGGAAAAGCATAATGGTTCCGAGCGGTGGCTGCGGGTTTGACATCCTTCGGACTTTCGGTATATATTCGGGTCACAGGCCAGAACTGCCAGGACAAGCCGACCATGACCGTCGCGCCGACGCAACCAGAAAAAATTGAAATAGGCGAACATGATCCCGAATCGCGCCCGAAAGTCGCCAGAATATCGGCATATCGGTGTCCATGTCCTGAGTGCGGGACGCCGATCGCTCGTTCTTCCGGGTGCATGAACTGTCCGGCGTGCGGCTGGGCCAGATGCGGATGACCTCGACCCCGAATGGGGTCGAGGTCATCCCGAGCGCGGCGAGGGATCCCCAGATATCAGTCGAGGGATGGAGCGAACTCGATCGCCGCGACCGCGGCACCCGATTCATCGCGATCGAGCCGAAGAGCATTATCAACTCGTCCAAGGCGACGCAGATGATCTTTGCCTCGATCAACCCATATATCGGCTGCGAATTCGGCTGCGCCTACTGCTATGCCCGCGACACGCACCGCTGGACGGTCGAGCGCGCCGCCACAAGTATCACGTCCAACGGTGCCGCAACCGAAGCCGCCGCACTCCCATCCACCGAGGCATTCGAACGACGAATCCTGGTGAAGAAG
>JANYCP010000117.1 GCA_025360265.1 Gemmatimonadota bacterium | reverse complement strand
GTACGCTTGCCTGGAAGCGCGATGACTCGCGCCGTGTCGACGCCACGCAACGCGACGACCAGTGAGTAGTACACGGAGTTTCCGCTGACATATCGTCCACGACCGTCGAACGTTCCGAGTGTGTATGCGCTGAACGGAATCGTGTAGGCGCCGCCGTTGGCCACTTCCCAGGCGTGGACGTCGGCCGCGGTCGGCAGATGAACGGTGTCAACCACGCTGCCATCCCGCCGCAGTCGGATAAAACCGCGGCCGCCGGAATAATTTCCGCTGAGCAGAATGGTGCCGCGCGACTCAATGACTGGCGGCGTTCCCGAGCAGCAATAGTTCGCCGGCCACTGCGTGAGCAATGCGCCATTGCTGCGCGAGATTGTCATCCGTCGCTGGTTTCCTGCAAAGGCGACGATGGTGTCGCCGCTGACCGCGACACTGACTGGTGCCCTGAATTCCCCCGGTCCGTCTCCGGTGCGACCGATCACCCGCGTGAAGCGGCCGTCCGCCTCGAAGACCTGGATGCCGTCGACCTTCCAGTCGGTCTCGATAACCCGCCCATTGCCATCGACGGCAATACTGATTGGCGTGCCGAAGACGGCTTTTCCGCCGTCGGCTGTGATCGTGTGTTCGAGCACCAGCTTCCAACCCGACGTGCCGAGCCATTGGGACGGACCGGAATTGCGGACCCGTACGATGCCGTGGGACAGCGTGTCGATGACGGGTTTGGCGAGACGGGCCTGCGCTGTGGCGCGTCCTGCGGCACCGGCGAGCAACACGATCGTGAAACCGTGGCAGAACGACGTCGTGCTGCGCAAAGATGCTCCCCGGGCGGGACTGCCCCGAAGATACCGCTAGCTATCTTTGGGTGCTGCTGCGGCGCCTGAGCTGCGGCACCTCCAGGACCCGGACACCACATGCTCCAGACCGCACTCGATGCTCGTCACCGCGCCCTCGGCGCCCGGATGATTCCCTTTGCTGGCTGGGAAATGCCGGTGCAATACCAGGGGCTCGTCGAGGAACACAAGGCCGTCCGTTCAACTGCCGGCCTGTTCGACCTGTCGCACATGGGTGAGCTGTATATCACCGGACCCGGCGCTGGCGCCGCGCTCGACTACGCCATTGTGACCGCACCGGGGAAGCTCGCTGTTGGCCGAGCGCACTATTCGATGATCTGCGCCCCCGATGGTGGCGTGATCGACGACCTTATTGTGTACCGTCTCGCCGAAGAGAAGTACCTCGTCGTGGCGAACGCATCGAACGCCCCGACGGTTTCTGCGGAACTCAAGGAACGGATCGAGCAATTTGACGCAAAGCTCGATGACGCGTCGATGCGCACATCGCTCGTCGCGATTCAGGGGCCACGCGCCGCCGAAATCCTGCAGCCACTCATCGCGTTCGACCTGTCCACGCTCAAGTACTACGCCGGCGTGGAAACTGTTGCCTGCGGCGTTCCGGCATTGCTGGCACGCACCGGATACACTGGCGAAGATGGCTTCGAACTCTTCGTGGCGTGGCAGGATGGCGTGAAGGTGTGGGATACGCTCATGGAAGCCGGCAAGGATCGCGGGCTGGTGCCCGTGGGGCTCGGTGCCCGCGACACACTGCGCCTCGAAGCGGGAATGCCACTCTACGGCCAGGAGCTCGATCGCCAGACCACGCCATTCGAGGCGGGCCTCGGCCGGGTCGTGAAGCTGGACAAGGCTGGCGACTTCGTGGGCCGGGCCGCGCTCGACTACGCCATTGTGACCGCACCGGGGAAGCTCGCTGTTGGCCGAGCGCACTATTCGATGATCTGCGCCCCCGATGGCGGCGTGATCGACGACCTTATTGTGTACCGCCTCGCCGAAGAGAAGTACCTCGTCGTCGCCAACGCATCGAACGCCCCGACCGTTTCTGCGGAACTCAAGGAACGGATCGCGAAATTCGACGCGAAGCTCGACGACGCCTCGATGCGCACATCGCTCGTCGCAATTCAGGGTCCCCGCGCCGCGGAAATCCTGCAGCCGCTGATCGCGTTCGACCTGGCCACGCTCAAGTACTACGCCGGCGTGGAAACTGTTGCCTGCGGCGTACCGGCCCTGCTCGCCCGCACCGGGTACACCGGCGAAGATGGCTTCGAACTCTTCGTGGCATGGACCGACGGCGTGAAGGTGTGGGACACCCTGATGGCCGCCGGCAAGGATCGCGGCCTGGTGCCCGTAGGGCTTGGTGCCCGCGACACATTAAGGCTGGAAGCGGGGATGCCGCTGTATGGCCAGGAGCTCGATCGCCAGACCACTCCATTCGAGGCGGGCCTCGGCCGGGTCGTGAAGCTGGACAAGGCTGGCGACTTCGTCGGACGCGGCGCGCTCGAAGCGGCCAAGGACAAGCCCCGCAAGATGCTGGTCGGGATGAAGATCACTGGCAGAGGCATCGCTCGCACCGGGTACCCCGTCTATCTTCCCGCCGCGACAGCACCCTGTGGCGGCGTGACAAGCGGGACGTCCTCGCCCACGGTCGGAATGCCGATCGCGATGGGATATGTGCCGGTGGGTGGCGGCGCTGTTGGTACCGTATATGATGTCGGCATCCGTAATCAACGCGCGACCGCCGAAGTGGTGGCGTTGCCGTTTTACAAACGAACGACTTGAGGCGAGGAGACGCGCCATGAATATCCCAGAGCAGTTGAAGTATTCGAACGAACACGAATGGCTGGCCGCAGATGGCAAGGTCGGCATCACGGCGTTCGCTGTGGAACAGATCGGCGACATTGTGTTTGTCGAACTTCCTGCGGTTGGCACGACGGTCGAAGCATCGAAGCCGTTCGGGGTCATCGAGTCGGTCAAGGCGGTGAGCGAATTGTTCGCGCCGGCATCCGGTACGGTTGTCGCCATCAATGATGCACTCACCAGTACACCGGAAACTGTGGCGAGCGATTGCTATGGCGCCGGCTGGCTGGTCCGTATCGAGCTGAGCAATCCCAGCGAAGCCAGCGCGCTCAAGGATGCCGCGGCGTACCGCGCCATGATCGCGAGTCTCTAGCCTTCCAATTGACGTGACGCATATCAACGAATTCTCGACCCGCCACATCGGGCCTCGCCCCGACGATGTGGCGCGTATGCTTTCACTGCTCGGCTATCGCACGCTCGACAAGTTCATCAACGCGGTGGTGCCCGATCAGATTCGGCTCCGCGAGCGACTCGACTTGCCTGCTGGCAAAACCGAAGCAGAAGTACTCGCGATCATGCGACGTTTGGCCGCCAAGAACAAGGTCTTCCGTTCGTATCTCGGCATGGGCTACAGCAATTGCCTCGTGCCAACGGTGATCCAGCGCAACATCCTCGAGAATCCCGGCTGGTACACGGCGTACACGCCGTATCAGGCCGAAATTGCCCAGGGGCGTCTTGAAGCGTTGCTGAATTTCCAGACGATGGTGAGCGACCTCACGGCGTTGCCGGTGGCGAATGCGTCGTTGCTCGACGAAGGAACCGCCGCTGCGGAAGCGATGGCGATGACGCTCGCGGTGGTGAAGCACGGCGAGAAGCCGGTGTATCTCATCGACGAGAACTGTCATCCGCAGACAATTGCCGTGGTGACGACGCGCGCGGAAGCGCGTGGTGTGGAAGTCCGCATCGCAAATCCCTCGTCCTTCCAATTCGGTAACGATGTGGTTGGGTGCTTGCTGCAATACCCCGCCAGCGACGGTGCAGTGCACGATTGGACCAGCGTGTGCGACAAGGCGCACGCCGCCGGTGCGCTCGTCACCGCAGCAACCGATCTCCTCGCACTGGTGCTGCTCACGCCGCCTGGTGAGTGGGGAGCCGACATTGCGGTAGGGAATTCGCAGCGATTCGGTGTGCCACTGGGATATGGCGGACCGCACGCGGCGTTCTTTGCGACGAAGGATGCCTACAAGCGGCACATTCCTGGCCGCATCATTGGTGTCTCGAAGGACGCTGACGGCAAGCCGGCGCTACGCATGGCACTGCAGACTCGCGAGCAGCACATCCGTCGCGACAAGGCGACGAGCAACGTCTGCACTGCCCAGGTGCTACTGGCCGTGATGGCGTCGATGTATGCGGTGTATCACGGCCCCGAAGGGATCACGGCGATTGCACAGCGCGTGCATGACCGCGCACGCCAACTCGCCAAAGCGTTGCGCGAGCTCGGGTGCGCCGTGGATCACGAGCAGTTTTTCGACACGGTGTCGGTGACGCTTGATGCTGACCGGTGTGACAAGATCATGGCGGCAGGCAGGGCCAAGAAGATCAACTTCCGGCGGCTGGCAGCGAACCGGATCGTCGTGGCACTCGATGAGACCGTCACAATTGCTGACCTCCGTCACGTCGTCGCGTGCTTTGCGCTCGGGGCAAACGTCTCATTGCAGAACAAGCCGGTGGCCCATGCGACAAGCATGATCTACCGCACCACACCGTTTCTCACCCATCCGGTATTCAAGCGCCATCGCTCCGAAACCGAGATGCTGCGATACATGCGTGGCCTGGAAGCGAAGGATCTCTCGCTCACCGCCGCGATGATTCCGCTCGGCTCGTGCACGATGAAACTCAACGCCACCACCGAGATGATTCCGGTGAGCTGGCCCGAGTTCGGTGCCATCCATCCATTTGCGCCGCGCGAGCAGACGTTGGGCTATCAGGAAATGTTCAAGCGGCTCGAGTCGGATCTCTGCGAGATCACCGGCTTTGCCGCCGTGTCGTTGCAACCCAACGCCGGGTCGCAGGGCGAGTACGCTGGCCTGCTCACGATTCGCGCCTACCACCGGGCAAAGGGCGACGCACATCGTGACGTTTGTCTGATTCCAATCAGTGCGCATGGCACCAATCCGGCGAGTGCGGTGATGGCCGGGATGCGGGTGATTGTCGTTGCCTCGGATGACAAGGGAAACATTGATATTGCTGACCTGAAGGCGAAAGCCACAGAACACGCGGCGAACCTTGCGGCACTGATGGTGACGTATCCGTCGACGCATGGCGTGTTCGAGGGATCGATCAAGGAAATCTGCAGTATTGTGCACGCGCATGGCGGGCAGGTGTATATGGATGGCGCGAACATGAATGCTCAGGTCGGCCTCTGCCGTCCGGGCGACATTGGCGCTGACGTGTGCCACCTGAACCTGCACAAGACCTTCTGCATCCCGCACGGTGGCGGCGGACCGGGGATGGGGCCGATCGGTGTAGCTGAACATCTCGCGCCATTCCTGCCGAATCATCCGGTGGTCGATCTTGGTCATGCCCAGTCATCGGGCACCATCTCTGCTGGTCCATGGGGATCCCCAAGCATCTTGCCGATTTCGTGGATCTACATTCAGCTGATGGGTGGTGTGGGGCTCACCGACGCCACGAAGATCGCCATCCTCTCGGCGAATTACATCGCCAAGCGACTCGAAGGCGCATACGACTTGTTGTATGCGGGTGCGAACGGATTGATCGCGCACGAATGCATTCTCGACACCCGCGTATTCAAGACGAGCTGCGGAATCGAGGTCGAAGACATCGCCAAGCGACTCATCGATTTCGGATTCCATCCGCCGACGGTGTCGTTCCCGGTGCCGGGTACGCTGATGGTCGAGCCGACCGAATCGGAGCCGAAGGCAGAGCTGGATCGGTTTGTCGACGCACTGCTGGCGATCCGAGAAGAAATTCGGGCAGTGGAGAGCGGTTCCGCGCCGCGCGAGGGCAACGTACTGAAGCGGGCGCCTCATACGCTTGAACAGGTTGTGGCGAACAACTGGGATCGGCCGTACACGCGGGAACAAGCGGCCTTTCCCGATCCGGGGCTCCGGGCCCGCAAGGCATGGCCGACGGTGTCGCGGATCGACAATGCGTTTGGCGATCGGAACCTGGTGTGCACCTGTCCGCCGATGGAAGCGTACGCGGAGTAGCGAAAGTGGTGTCATCCTGAGCGGAGCAATCGCGTAGCGATTGCGCAGTCGAAGGACCCCGGTTCGACGGCCCGAGGTCCTTCGAGTTCATGCGGCCTGCGGCCGCACTTCGCTCAGGATGACGTAAGTTTGGAAATGCGCCTCCTGCCGCTCGCCCTGCTGATCGCCGCACCGCTGTCCGCCCAATCCGTCCCATACACCCCCGGCATGATCGTCACCCACTCGGTGAAAATCCGGCCAGGCCACTACGCCGCACCGGCAGGTGACAGTACCGCGCTCACGGTGCGCGGCTCTAATATCACGCTCGACCTCACCGGCGTCGAACTCATCGGCAGCGCCGATCGCGAGCATCCCGACCAGTTCACCGGCACAGCACTTCGCATCGACGGCGGCCGCAATATCACGATCAAGGGACTGCACGCTCGCGGCTACAAGGTGGGAATCATGGCACGCGGCGTGACGCGGCTGTCGCTGCTCGGAAACG
>JANYCP010000082.1 GCA_025360265.1 Gemmatimonadota bacterium | reverse complement strand
TCGGTGGCGTCACCGTATCGTGAGACCGAAGCGATGAAGGACGGATCCGATGCCGTGAGCGATTGGGCGTTGCTCAACTTCGCCACAGGGATCGCCAGTGGTGCCGGGTGGATGTCGTTCCATCACGGTGGCGGCGTGGGGATGGGATATTCGCAGCACGCGGGCCTGGTCGCGGTGGCCGATGGATCAGACGAAGCGGATCGCCGCCTGGCGCTTTGCCTCACCAACGATCCGGCGATGGGAGTCATTCGCCACGCCGACGCAGGGTACGACAAAGCGATCGATATCGCGCACCAGCGCGGTGTCGATATGCCGATGCTGTAGGGGCGCAGCATGCTGCGCCCTTACTTGGTTGGCGCGCACACTCCTGCAGGCTTGTACACGATGCCGTACCGGATCAGGTACTCGGCGAGCGGTTCGAGTCCCACGCTCTTGCGTCGCGCGTCAACACATTCCGGATTCTCGATTGGATCGGCGACCGGATTTCCGCCACCCGGTGGCACGCTCAGTTGGCTGCCATAGATCTGCGGCTTCTTCGAGCGCGTCAGCACGCGGTCCTGCAATAGTGCACCATCGCCAGGTTGCGCCTCACCGGCCTTGATGGCGGCGAGCAATTTCGGCAACACCGTCTCCTGATACTCCTTCGGCATGTGCTGCACGATGATCCAGGCCGCGTGTGCGCCGTCATCGCCCACCTTCGATCGCGTGGGCCAACCATGTTCGACAATGATCGTTTGCACCCGCGCTTGAATCGCCGAGTCGGCGGTGTTGAACGCCTTGTTCGCAGCATCGCTTTCCCTTGAGCCTGTCTTGAACTTCTTCACGATCGCCTGATAGTCGTGCCGATTCTGTTGGTCCTGATCGGCGAGCGTGATCAACTCGGCGCGCAACTTCTGGTTGAGCGCGGAGAGCTTACGCTGCAACTTGGCCTCAAGTGCCTTCCAGCGCGGGTCGCTGCGAAGTGACTTGAACGCGCTGTCGCCCAGCAACCGCGGTTCGAGATAACCCTGATCGATCGCCTTTCCCAGGTCTCGGAGTGCCACCTCCTTCAGCCCGCCACGGGCGGCGCTTCGAGCGGCAACGCCGAGGCCGACTGGATCGAACCCCGAGAGGCCGTATGCCTGCTCGTAGAGCTTTGCCGCGGCGGCATGATTTCCGGCGTTTTCCGTGGAATCGGCCTTCTGCAGCGTGGCGAACAGTCCTTGAGCCGGGAGTGCGTTGACGGCGACGGTGGCGAGAAGGGCGACTGACCAGATCTGGCGCATGCGGACCTCGTGGGCGTGTGGGGAGGAACGTATATGACTGTCATCCTGAGCGCAGCGAGCCCCCCTAGATTCCACCTATGCATGCCGACATCCTGATCACCGATATCAACGAACTCGCCACGCCCTCCGGTACCGGCGCCTCCCGCGGCCACGCCATGGACGCTGTCGAGGTCATCGAAGACGCCGTGATCGCCATCAATGGTGACCGGATCGTCTGGGTTGGTGAGCGCGAGGACTGGTCGGGTACCGCTGGCGAGGAAGTGGAAGCGAACGGCAACGCGGTGGTTCCCGCGCTCGTTGATCCGCACACGCATGCCGCCTGGGGTGGCGACCGACTTGAAGACTTCGAAGCCCGCAGCCGCGGGGCGAGCTATGAAGAAATCCTCTCACGCGGTGGCGGCATCCGCAGTACGATCGAGGCGACGGAACAAGTTGACGAGGATTTTCTCGCCGGCCTCGCCGAGGAACGTCTCGACCTGTTGATCAGCAGCGGTGCTGCGACAATCGAGATCAAGAGTGGTTACGGCTTCACGCATGAAGGAGAGATCAAGTCGCTTGAGGCGATCCGGATGCTGGCGGAACAATCGCCGGCGACGATTCTCGCGACATTGCTGATTCATGTGCCGCCGCGCGATCCGAGCGAACGCGCGGCGTACATCGACATGGTGACGCGCGAGCTGATCCCGGAAGCAGCCAAGCGCAAGCTCGCTGGTGCGGTCGATGTGTTCATCGAAAAGGAATCATTCACGGTCGACGAAGGACGCCGCATCTTCACTGCGGCACGCGACGCGGGCCTGCGCGTCAAGGCGCACGTCGATCAGTTCCACGTGCTGGGCGGCGTAAACCTGGCGCTCGAGTTCAACGCGTTGTCCGTCGATCATCTCGAGGTGTCCGGGCCCGCCGAAGTCGCCGCGATCGCCGCAAGCGACACG
>JANYCP010000065.1 GCA_025360265.1 Gemmatimonadota bacterium | reverse complement strand
CAAATGACCCGTTTTCCCCCGCCGCCGCTAGATTCCGGTGCGATTCCGGTCACTCTGCCGTAACTGCCAAGCCCCAGTTCACGTACTGCGAGGCACCATGAGCACATACAAGATCGACCAGCGCCACCTCAACCATAATGGTCGGGTGTTTCATTTTGTATCATACGAAGGGCAGCCGGCCAACCCAAAGAAGGAAGAAGCCGCCGTCGAGCCGACCTGGTTCCTCATGGGTCCCGGCCGCCGTTGGCAGGTGATGACGCAGGAAGCGTTGCAGGCGCCAGAGGAAACCGATCGCTGCCTCCTCGCCTGGCTCGATCAGCACCTCACCGCCTGAGCGCACTTCTGGGGATTGCCAACTGACCATGCGACGCTGTGCCGCTGTTCCGCTTGCTGTGATCCCCGCCGTACTTGCTGGTTGCTCGTCATCGACGCCGATGCACTGCATCGACCAGACGTCCCAGATGGTTGCGATTGACGATTATTGCGCGCAGCCATCGGCGCTGCATCCCGGCTACATCTGGTACTACGGCGGCTCGCTCTACAATGGCGGATACATCCGGGGCGGCTCCTACATTGCCAACCCGGGCGTTCGCTACATGACGCCGTCGCAGGGCTATGAATCGAATCCCGGTGGCGGTGGGCGCGTATCGCCGGTCCGTGGCGGGTTTGGCTCGGTTGGCTCCGGACACGCTGGCGGTGAAGGCGGCGGGGAGTGAAGCGCACCCGCGTCATTCCGCGATCGGACTACAAGCAGCAACTCGAATCGGTGGGCGTGCTCTGGCATTCCGTCGACGACTACTGGTCGGAGAGTACTTGCTACGAATTCACCGCCGTCGAAGTCGACAAACTCGAAGCGGTTACCGGTGAATTGCATGACATGGCGATCAAGGCCGCGGAACATGTCGTTGAGAAGAAACTCTACAGCAAGATCGGTATCGACGCATCGCTGGTTCCGGCAATCGAGAACAGCTGGAACGAGGATCACCCGCAAGTGTATGGCCGCCTCGATCTCTGGTATGACGGCAGCAGCGACGCCAAACTTCTCGAATACAATGCCGACACGCCCACCGGCTTGCTCGAAGCGGCGATTGCGCAGTGGCACTGGTTTGAACATCACGGCGGCAACGATCAGTGGAACTCGTTGCACGAGAAACTGATCGAGCGCTGGAAGTTCGTCCATGCCAAGTCGCCCACCGTGCATTTCGCCGCGCTCGGCGAGAGCGTGGAAGACCGGATGACGACCACCTACATGGCCGACACTGCCCAACAAGGCGGCCTTGAAGTGATCACGATGGACATGCAGAACATCGGCTGGGACAATGTCGAGTTTGTCGACGAGAAGAATGCACCGATCAAGGCGTGCTTCAAGTTGTACCCGTGGGAATGGATGGCGATGGAGCAGTTCTGGCCGCACGTTGTTCCGTCGGGGTGCCTGTTCATCGAACCGCCATGGAAACTCCTGCTTTCATCGAAGGGGCTGCTCGCCATCCTCTGGGAGCTGTACCCCGATCATCCGAACCTGCTGGCAACGCATTTCGAGGACGGTTTCCTCGAGAGCTATGCCCGGAAGCCGATGTTCGGCCGAGAGGGGAGCAACGTTGAGCTGGTGCTGATGGGCGAGACGCTGATCAAGACCGGTGGCGACTGGGAAGGCGAACCGATCGTCTACCAGGATCTCCGCTCACTCCCGGCCTTTGATGGCCAGCACCCGGTGCTCGGCTCCTGGCTCGTCAACGGCTGGCCAGCAGGCCTCGGCATCCGCGAATCGAGCACGCTCGTCACGGGCAACACCTCCCGCTTCGTACCACATCGTATCGTAGGCTAGATTTCGCTCATCGTTCCGACCGAACCGACCAACCTCTCAGGAGTTCTCGTCATGCGTCACGCCAAACTTTTCGCTTTCTCGCTGGCAGCACTCGCCGCCGCGGCACCGCTCACCGCCCAGCGCGGCGATCCAACAATGACGGTCACCGGCACAGGCAAGCTGCCCGACGGCTGGATGTTGCGCTTCGACCCGACCCGGGGTGGTGCACCGGCTCCGGCAATGACTGCCGTCTCGTTTGAAAAGATGGGAGAAGGATTCCATGTGAAGAGCGGTCCGGCGGCGCTCTACTACAACACCAAGGACATGGGCAGCGGCCAGTTCCAGATCAGCGCCACGTTCAAGCAGAGCAAGACGATGGCCCATGAGGCTTTTGGCATCTTCATCGGCGGCTCGAACCTGCAGGACTCGACGCAGTCCTACATCTACATGGTGATCAAGCCTGCCGATGGCACGATCCGCATCGCACGCCGCAACTCCAACGGCCGGCCAACTGACATCGTCGCCGAGAACGCCGCAGCGCCGGAAGCGGCGATCAATCGCGATGCCGCAACTGACGGCAGTGCGACGAACGCGCTGACCATTCACGTCGCCAAGGACACGGTGCACTTTGTCGTCAATGGCAAGCTCGTCAAGGCCATCGCGAAGAGCGCTCTCGGTGGTGCAACCGACGGCCAGGCCGGCCTCCGCGTCAACCACAACATGGACTTGCACATCGACGGTTACGCTGTAAAGAAGGGCTGACATGCTGCCGCAGATCATCGCGGCATTGATCGCGGCACAGACGGGCGTTCACGCACCACGCGTGAGCGCCCGTGTTGCGTGTGATACAATCCCCGCGTCTTCGACTGATGGCAGTGGACAGGTCTATGTCGTTGCGCCAGGTGATGGACGCCGAGTTGCGTGGACCGATGCGGCGCCGAGTGGTCGGCGCAGCAGCAAGGCGGCGATGGTGTTCGTGCGAGATGCGCACGGCATCACCCACACGGTTGGGCGTGTCGGACCAGGGCCGGGTGAGTTCTCCTTCGTGGGCAATCTGAGCTGGCGCGGTGACACGCTCTGGCTCTCTGATGGCGCGTCGATGCGAATCCAGGCGTTCACCGACAACGGGAAGTATCTCATCGGTCACGCAGTGCAGACCCGGTCGGCGCAGACGGCCCGTCCCGGTGGTGCGACGATCGGTGTCGAGCAGGTCTATGACCATACCGCGAAGTCGCGCAACCTCGGAACAGGTCCATTCGCGGTAGTCGTGACTCGCGCGTCAGGTCGCGCGGACACCGTGCTGCAGGTCGCCGATGGACCCACGCCCGTGGATCAGAAGGTCATCCCGGAGCTGTCGCAGAAGCTGTTGATTCGTGGCAGCGCCGGAGGCGAGTACTGGTGCGCCATCGTCGCTGCCGAGTCGGCGAAGCTGGCGACATCGTGCACGGATGCCACTGGTCGCCACTACCTGCAGAGCGTGCAGGCGTTGCCGGCTCGCGCCACCTCCGATACGGCATGGGGCAGCGCAGTCGCGGCGATGATGCGCTCGTCACTTGGCATCCAGCGAAGCGACGTCACGGACTTTTTTCATCGCCCGGCATTGCTGCCATCGGGGTTCGATCTACTGGTCAACCGCAACGGTGATCTGTGGATCCTCAGGACACACCCGGGCGAACCAGGCCAGATCTGGGACCGGATCCGTCGTGACGGGACGAAGCTGCCATCCATCACCGTGCCGCGCCATGTGCAGATCCGTGCGCTTGACGGGGCCTGGTATTTCGCGGCCGATGCGGACGCCGACGACCTGCAGTCCCTGATTCGCTGCCCGATCCAATAGCTCCTTGCGAGTGTTGATTACCCGTTGAGTGGCGTCTCCCTGTCATGGACGCACCATTGCGCGACAATTGTCGCGTGGACTTTCAGGGAGAGATGCGACATGGCAACCATCAAGAAGTTGACGGCGAGCGCGGTGAAGCGTGGCAAGATTGAGGCAGCCGAGGCAAAGCAGGTCGGCAAGCGCGCGGTGAAGGCTGGGGGCAGGGCCGGGATTGCGGCCGCCGCGGCCGTGGTTGCCGGTGCGGTGCTGAGCAGGGTCAAGGGAACCAAGGCGGCCAAG
>JANYCP010000039.1 GCA_025360265.1 Gemmatimonadota bacterium | reverse complement strand
AAGATCGGCTATGCTGGTCAGACCGGCGGAGGGCTCTGGAAGACGACCGACGGCGGCGTCACCTGGGCACCAGTCACGGACGGCCAACTTCACTCCGCATCAGTCGGTGCGGTCGCCGTGTCCGAATCGAACCCTGACATCATCTATATCGGCATGGGTGAGTCATGCATTCGCGGCGACATCATGGCAGGTGATGGGGTTTACAAATCGATTGATGCCGGCAAGACCTGGACACACGTCGGCTTCGGCGAAAACCAGACCATCTCGAAAATCCGCATCGATCCGCGAAACCCCGACGTGGTTTTCGTCGCGGCCTTTGGCAGCTACGGCGTGCCGAATGAGGAACGCGGCGTCTACAAGAGCACCGATGGTGGCAAGAGCTGGCGGCGCGTCTTGTTCCGCGACAACAAGACCGCCGCCGTTGACATCTCGATGGATCGCAACAACCCCAATGTGTTGTTGGCCGCGATGTGGGAAGCGATGCGCAATGAATGGACGATGTCGAGCGGCGGGCCGGGGAGCGGCCTCTTCAAGTCGACTGACGCCGGCGAACACTGGCAGGAAATCACCCGCAATCCCGGAATGCCCTCTGGGCTTATCGGCAAGATCGGCGTTTCGATTTCGGGCGCCGACCCCAACCGAATCTTCGCAGAAATTGAAAACGAGAACGGCGGGCTCTTCCGCTCCGACGACGCGGGTGCCACCTGGGCGCTGGTCAACGGCGGGCGCAACATCCGGCAACGCGCTTTTTACTACACGCACGTCACTGCGGATCCGCACAACAAGGACCTGGTGTACGTCCAGAATGTCGGCACCCTGCGCTCAATTGACGGCGGCAAGACGATGACCAATTACGCCGGCAGCGACTCGCACGATATGTGGATCGACCCGGATGATTCACAACACCTACTCTACGCGAACGATGGCGGCGCGTCGATCACCTACGATGCTCTCGGCGCCCATGCGTTCTCCGCACGCACGTATGCCACCGGGCAGTTCTATCACGTGGTCGCCACCGCACATGTGCCTTATCACATCTGCGGCGCACAGCAGGACGCCAGCACCGTCTGCGTGCCGAGCGATGCGGGTGGCGGACGGGGTGGGCGCGGCGGCGGTGGTGGACGCGGGGCGGCAGCACCAACGACGTACGGAGCTGGCGGCGCGGAGCCCGGGTACATCGCGCCCGATCCGAGCGATCCTGACGTGTTCTACGCCGGTGGCAACAACGGGTCGTTCCTGACACGGCTCGACCGTCGCACTGGCGAAGAGCGGGAAGTGGGACCATACCCGCGGATGTTTTCCGGTGAACCATCGAGTGCGCTCGTCGAGCGCTGGCAGTGGACCTATCCAATCATCTTCTCGCCGGTTGACGCGAAGGTGCTGTACGCCGGGTCGCAGCACATCTGGAAAACTGTCAACGGCGGCCAGCACTGGGACATGATCTCCCCCGACCTCACGCGACATGACCCGAAGACCATGGGGCACTCCGGCGGACCGATCACCGGCGACATGAATGGCCCCGAGGTGTACGCAGTAGTGTTTGCCATCGGGCCATCGAAGCGCGATGCCAACGTGATCTGGGCCGGTTCCGACGACGGAATGATTCACGTCACCCAGAATGGCGGGAAGAAGTGGACCGATGTGACACCCAAGGAGATGCCGGAGTTCGGCCGCGTCAGCATCATCGACGCATCCGCGTTCGACGCTGGCACTGCTTACGCAGCGGTGAAGCGGCCGCTACTCAACGATCTGGCGCCGTACATCTTCCGCACCCACGATTTCGGCAAGACGTGGATGAAGATCACCAACGGGCTCCCGGCGCACGACTACGTGCACGCGGTTCGCGAAGACCCCACCAGGCGAGGCCTGTTGTACGCTGCAACTCAGCATGGTGTGTACCTCTCGTACAACGACGGCGATGAGTGGCAGCCACTCTCGCTCAACCTTCCGGACGCTCCCGTGTCCGACCTGATCGTGGAATCGAATTCGATTGCGATCTCGACCCACGGTCGTGGCTTCTATATCCTCGACGATATCAATGCCCTGCGGCAGTTCACGCCAGGCATGGCCGCGGGTGCTGATCCAGTTCTGCTCGCTCCGGTGCCTGCCATTCGCGGCGCGGGGAGCGCCCAGATTCAGTACTGGCTCAAGTCTGCGGCGAAGAGCATCGTGATCGATGTGCTCGATGGCAAGGGTCAGGTCATCCGATCGTTCAATAGCACGCCATCGCCTGCAGCGGCGGCCGGCGGTCGGGGTGGTGGCGGCGGTGGCGCTGGTGGGCGTGGCGGCGGAGGTGGAGCTGTCGTGGCGGTATCACCGGGGATCAATAGCGTTTCGTGGGATCTCCGATATCCGAGTGCGACGTCGTTCCCCGGCATGATCCTCTGGGGTGGCGGCACGACCGGGCCGAGCGTGGTGCCGGGCACCTACACCGTTCGACTGAATGCCGACGGAAAAATCCTGACCCAGCCGTTGCTCGTGAAGAAACATCCGCTCCACAAGGGCGTGACCCAAGCGGACCTGGAGGAACAGTTCGCCCTGGCCATCCAGATTCGGGACAAGGTGAGCGAGGCGAACAATGCGGTCATTCAGATTCGGGCAATCAAGGCGCAGGTCACCGATCGGCTGGCCAAGTCATCTGATGCTGCGTTGAAGGCAGCGGGCGACGCGTTGACCGCAGCGCTTAGCGCGGTCGAGGGGGACATCTACCAGGTGAAGAACCAGAGCGGCCAGGACCCGCTCAATTTCCCCATCAAGGTGAACAATCGTCTCGCTTCGCTTCTTGAAATCGTTGGCAGCGGCGACGCAAAACCGCTCGGGAACGCCGCCCCGATCTTCAAGGACCTCACGGCAGAACTCAAGGTCCTGATCGACCGCCTGCATGCCGTGCTCAATGGCGAACTGCCAGCGGTCAATGCAGAGATCAAGCGCCTGGGACTGGAACCGATCGCTTAGGCGTACCGATCTTGACGAACACCACACCATGTCGCGGCACCATCGCGGAAAACTCACCGCGCTGGGTGCCGAGACTTTTTTGCTGCCAGAGATCGCGCACGGGCTGTGAACCGGTGAGTCCGAGGTCCGACCACTTCACCACCATGGTCTGCGCGACCAGATCGCGATTGAATAGGCCAACGGCGATCGTGCCATCGGAAAGCGGGCGCGACCACACTTCGGTGCGGCCACTCTGCATAGTGCGGCCTGCGGCCTTGCCCAGCGGGTCCTGCTTGACGGCCAGCACTTCGGGGTTGCCCAGGAGATTAATCGTGAAGTCGTCGGCCTGCGAGAGATCGGCACCGATGATGAGCGGTGCCGCTTGCAGTGACCAGAGCGAGATGTGCACCAGCTGCTCGTTCGGTGTGAGCTTGGTCTCCCGCAACGTCCCACCCCAGCCCACCTTCCCCACCACCAGCATATCGGTATCGTTCCAGTGGCCGGGGCCAGCGTACTGCTCGTGCCCGGTCTGCGCGAAGCCAATGCCCGACATACTTGCCCAGGTATCAGTGATGTCGCCGGTAACCCGCCAGAGATTTCCGCCAACGTCCGCTCCCCAGACCCAGACGCCGCCCCACCCGTACTGACAAAGCGAATAGACCATGTCGCCATTCAGGCTGTCGAGCGCGGCGCGGAGCAACGTGTACGGCTTCTGCAGCCGCGGAATGTCGGTGCGAGTGGAATCCACTTCGGTGTAGGAACACCAATCGTACTTGATGTAGTCGAAGCCCCACGCCGACCAGGTCCGTGCGTCCTGTGCCTCGTGCTGATAGCTGGCTGCG
>JANYCP010000031.1 GCA_025360265.1 Gemmatimonadota bacterium | reverse complement strand
GAATTGATGAGCAGGCGCCCTTCGTCGAGTACCACGGCGGCGAGTCCTGCGCGCTTCGCTACCAGTGTCGTGGTGACGACGCCATCAAACGAGCTGGAATCCCAATTGAAATGGGAGAGCGCGATTCGCTGATGGATCAGGTCGTAGTCGTGCGATCGCGTGTACTTGCCGCTGGTCATCAGCTCGACGTTGGATTGCGACCGGAGTGGCGGCGCGATCACGGCAAGTGCAAGCAGGGCAGGGATGGGGGCGTTCATTCGCATGCGGGAATATGTGCGGAGAGGGGCTCTCCCACCCAGCCCGAGTCCCGGGCTTGGTGGGCGATTATTGACCTAGCGCTCCCGGATGATCTCCAAATCGAACGCCGGCATAGCGGGCTCGCCCGGGTACATCTCGGCGAACGACAACCGCAGCTTTTGCCCGCTGGTGATCGTGCCCTCAACCGCATGTACCACCGCCAGTGCCTGCAGCCGTGTCCGTCCAGGGTTCCTCGGATCTGCGCTCAGGGTCCAGCCGAGCAGCAAAGGTCCGTGCGCGTGAATCGTGAACCCCGATCCTGTGATTTGTACACCCTCGGGTGCGACGATGCGCTGCGCCGGCGTGCCAAGGAGCCATGAGCCGGCGCGCGCACTTGCGGACGAGTCCGGTGCGATCGTCAGCGATCTGAGTGGCGCATTGATCGTGATTTCGATCACTGCCTGATAGCGCACACCGAGTTTGCGTTCCAGTGCGACGCGATCGATCACCGTGTGGACCACGAGGCGACGATCATCTGCACTGACACTTACCGGCACCGCGGCAATCGGGGCAGTGTCGTCGACAAATGGATAGATGAACGCGTGGCCAGCGCGCACGCGTGCAGCATCCTTCTGGTCTCCGACGATTTGGCGCCATGCCGCCGGCCACGCTGCGCCAGTTGGCGCCGGGATCGGCGCGGGCAGCTTCGTGAGTGCGGCTTCGCCCATCGACCCGATCACCACGTTCCGATAGAGCTGCGAGACTTCCGATATGTGAGCCCGGGCGATGTCGACCGATGAGCCGTCCTGCCAGCGCGGGCCGAGGCCGACGTTGTGATCGGTTGCTGCGACGGCGGCCATGCGCAGGCCGCGCGATGCATCGGGCCTGAGCGCGCGGATTGCTTCGCGGAGGCGCCAGCTCCAGACCGGTTCACTCGCCCGGAGCAGATCCCAGTCACCGCCCCATTCGCCATGCAGCACGCGGAGCTGCTTGCCGCTGCGGGCCTCGACGTGACGGAAATACGTCTCCGGTGTGGCCACGACGAGTTTCCCAACATTGCGTTGAGTGTTCCAGCGTTTCGCCGCCGCATCGAGATGCGCAGCGCACCCTGGTCCATTGTTGTCGAGTGCGTGCTGGATGAGCGAGAGTGTTTGCGTCGTGTTCCGCTGCGCAAATTGTCTCGCCGCACCCGCTGCGAGAATCGCGTCGTCACTCATCGTCGCTGGAAAATGTTCCGGGTCGAAGAAACGAATACAATCCGGTGGCAGCAACCACTGCGTCAATGCACTGCTGTATCCGGTCGGATCGATCGAGACCAACACTCGTGCTCCTTTGGCCGTCTCCCAGTAGAACGGGGCGGTGGTCACTGTGGGCGGCAGCGGGTCGGAGAAGACGCGATTGGTCCCCATTAATAGGTAGTGAATACCGGCGGCAGCGAGGACATCCACCATGGCTTCCGGAATGGCGGGAACGTCGTTGATCACGGCGACCACCGGGCGGCGCCCGAGTTCGCGTTGGATGCGGTCAAGGTGGAGGGTGAGTAGATGAAGTGAGACGGGGAAGGCGGCGGCGTGCGGACTCAGCAAGGTCGCGCCGATACCGATGCGGTTGGCTGTGACCAAGGCGCGAAGCTTGGCGATGCGTGCTGGTTCGTTGTGATACTGGTCAAGCCACTGCTCCACCGACCAGCCGCCCTCCTCGAACCAGATGAAGCCAGGGTCGGCGGCGGCTGCTTCAATTGCCTGATCGATCGTCCGAATTCGCGACTGCCGGACAGCACTGATCGGCCCGGTAAACCCCAGATCGAGGTGCGATCCGGGAACAATGAACACCGTGTCCGACGGACGTTGCCCGCCCGCAGCCTGGTGCGAGGCGAGCACCAGGACCGCGAGCCAGAGCACTTTCACGGCTTGAGCGCTGCCCACTCAACCAGATTCATGATGGTGCCGATTTCTTCTGCCTTGTTCGTGTCATAGGTAAAGCAGCGCGGGCCGCTCGCCGAGTCTGGCCTGATGGCGAACCCCGCCGGCCGCGCCATTACCTCGTAGACTGGCTGCGCGAAGGTATTGCGGATGCACCACGCGATATGGTAGGGCTTGGCAAATGTCACCAGCTTGAGCTGTCCTGCCTTGGCCCGTTGCACCGCCTTGGTGGCCGCGGCCTTGATCTGTGCGTGCACACGGGCGAACGGCAGCATGGCGCCACCGGCACCACTCATCGCGACCTTGACCGTGACAACCTCAGCCGACGGAAATGTCTCCTTCATCTCGGCGGCGTACGAATCGTCGCCCGCCACCATGCCGAGCGGCACGCCGAACTCCGCGCCGACGAAGGCGGAGATCCCGGATTCGTTCAGCTTGATGCCGTTCACCGTGAGCGCACTGCCGAGCGCATAGCTGTGCGCGATGATTCCCGGTGTGCCGGCATTGGGATGATTGCCAACCACCATCATCATGTTCATCTTCGCATTGACACCAGTTTCCATCACGTTCGGGCGCGGCCAACCGCGGAGCAGGATCGCGTCGGGATCGACCTTGTCGACCAGCACGTTGCGGAAGTTGTTGCCGCCATGCCCCTCGACGACAAAGAACTGCGTCGCGCCCCCGAGTCGCGCACCGGCGATGGCCGCGTTGAGCTCGTCGGTGAGCTCCTGCCGAAACCGCTGGTGATCTGGTGAGTTTCCCGAGCGCCCGGTGGACATCTCACGTCCGTTGTTCACGACGCCTGCCAGACCTTCCATGTCGGTTACGATGTACACCGCAAACCCGCCCGGCTTGACCAGCTTCTCGAGCTTGGTGCGGGCGAGGTCGTACTCAGTGACACCGAAGTATTTGGCCGGAGGTAGCGTGTCCGCATCTCCCGGCGGTGCTGGTGGAAGCACGGCGGCACCACCACCGCGACCGGCACCGCTCGCGCCACGACCGGTGCCCTGTGACTGCAATGCCGACGCACCAGCGATCAGCGCGCACAGCGCGAGGCTCATGCCGTGGCGGCTCATCGAATCACCACCGGCTGCATCGCATCGATCACATACCCGATCAGCTTGGCGTTGTCCGTGGTGAAGCGGAATCCGCGTGCGCCGTTCCGTTCGAGTGTGAGCCCGGGAATCTGCATGGCAGCAACCTGGGCGATGTTGTCGTCGGACATCCCGTTCTGTACCGTGAATTCGACGTGATACGGCTTGTCCATCTTGAACGGCGCGAACGCACCGGCTTTTTCTCGACGCACTGCCTCGGCCGCCCCGGCGGATATCATCTGGCGCACCTTGGCCGGAGAATACGTGATGCCGGCAATGCGGCCCACGGCGTACTTCGTGATCACCGGGACGAATCCCGCTGGCAGCATCGCTTTCGTCTCCTCGATCGCGGCGTCGTCACCAGCAACCATCGATACCGACACACCCATCTCGCCGGCGATGAGTGCCATGATTGCGACCTCATTCAGTTTCTTGCCATTCACCGTGAGTGCATCGAAGCCGAACGTGTGGGTCATGATGCCATTGCTGCCGGCACTTGCGACGGCACCGTCGAACATCAACGTGCCAAACGTGCTGTCAAGCCCGGCGATCATGAACAGTGGCCGCGTGCCGCGGATCAGGATCGCCGCGCTATCCATTTCCCACGGCAGCAGGCTGCCGAAGCCGTTGGCTGGATGGGCATCGCTGACCGCGAATGACTTGGCCCCACCGAGGCGTGCGCCGCGCACGGCAGCGTTCGCTTCCTGCGTGGCGAGCGAACGAAAACGTCCTTCATAGTCCGCGTAGCTTGCGGTGTTGGTCTGCGCCGGTGCACCGGTCTCGGTGCCAGACATGATTTCCTTCGGATCGACCGCCGCTCCCATTCCCGCCATGTTCATGACGATGTAGGCGCGGAAGCCAGTCTCGTACGGCAGCCCCTTTCCCTGGAACGGGTTGTTGGCTGGCGGGCCGAGTCCGCGACCGCCGCGCTGCGCGGCGAGTGGGGCGACGCCAAGGGCGGCGAGGATCAGGAGCGGCATCAGGCAGCGAAGGCGATTCACGCGCATGTCAGGCAACCTCGGATTCGTGCTGGTGGATGTGGGGACCAAAGGATACTCCACGCGGTCGGGGTGAAGCGCAAGCGTCAGGGCCGGCCATCAAGTGTTACTGGCGGTGCGCGGTGACCTGGCGGGCCGCAAGTCCGCCATCGAGGGTGAGTGTGCCGGAGAGCGTGTCGCCGTGCACGACAAGCTCCCAGTACCCCGGCTTGGCAATACAGACGAGCACGACGCGATGGCGGTCCAGCGTGCAGGCGAGCCCGCCCCTGATCGTATCACTCGGCGTGGAAAAGCGCGTCATCGCAATGTCGAACGCATTCGAATCGGACGGTACCGTTCTGATGCGGTACACGACGCTGTCGACGTCACACGATCCGTACTGCGGTGGACAGGTTGAGGTTCCGCGCCACGTACCAACCACGTTGGACGAGGGCACCGGCGGCCCCGGCCGCAGGACCAGTTTCTTGCTGACCACGTCGCCGGTTTCGGAGAACACCACTGTCACCCGATCGGCTGGCCGTTGGAGGTGAATCTCGAAGAGCGGTCTCGTCTTGTTGCCGCGATCGATGCGCCGTGTCTCGACAAACTGATATCCCTTGTAGGTCGCAACGATGGCGTGGCGCACTGCTTCCGGGAGGTCAATCGCCGCAATCTCGATCGACTGTTGTCCGACAGCGCGATGGGTGGCAAGCAGCATCGCGAAACCTGCCAGAATCGTTGTCGTGCGCGTCGTGCTCATCGCTTGATCGTCGCCCCGGTCAGGTGTGCGATCGCAGCGAGGGTGGTCTGCGCCGCGTTCAACCCAAGGCGGAAGTCCTTGTCCGAAAACGTCGACATGACATCAATAGGCTGGTGCCACGTCGGATTCCACCCGCTGCCCGTGTGGGCCAGCCGCTCATTTTCTCGCAGTGAAATTGAGGCGACGAGATCCTTGAACGGATCGGAGTCGGTATTGCTCATCCGATCGCCCACCGCAGCGGGATAGTCGGTTGCGTACTTGTCGTTTGCACTCCGGAAAAACCAGGCAAGCCTTGCGGCCTCGGCTGCGAACTTCGACGTCCCGGCAAACTCCACATTCACATCTGCTTCGCGCCGCTGCTCTGCGCTGACCTTGCCGTCGGGGCCGGGCATGCCGTGATCCCACATCATCATGTCGTGCTGGATCATGCCGAGCCATTTCGGTTCCGGGTACTTGCCGGAACCTGTTGGTGATTCTTTCCCCTGGAGGTCCTTGCGCTGGTCGACGTATGCATGCGCGCCGTTCAATCCGGTCTCTTCGTTGTTCCAGAGCGCGAAGCGAATGGATCGGTCGGTTACCACGTCGGGTGCGTTGAATACTCGGGCAAGTTCCATGACGAGCGCAGTCCCCGAACCATCATCATTGGCGGCCGCGCCGAATCCGTGACCATCCATGTGACCGCCGACGATGTACATCTCTTCGGGGTGCGTGGCACCTACCTTGGTGCAGAACACCTCTTCGCGTGGCCCCGGCGTATCGGGCTCGGCGTTGATCCGCCGCAATGCCGTATCGGGCTGCAGTTCCGGTTTCATGTTGACGCCTGTCGGGCCCCGTGAACCCTTGGCCGGATTCGTCAGGCCGCCTCGACCGCGCTGCCCATTGCCGCCAGCGGCCCCACGTCCACCACGTCCGCCGGTCGTGTCGATCGGTGGAACGGCGCCGCGACCGCGCGCACCGATGCTGTCCTCGGTGATCGGCAGCGGAATCTGCCGGCGCGTGTATTCGTAGTGCACGCGCTCGGTGTTGGTGCAGCCGTAACTCTTGAGCTGCGCCTCGATCCAGTCGATCGCAGCGCGATTGCGTGCTGTCCCCTGGCGGCGATCGCCGAACTTCGTGAGGCCGCGTACGGTCTCCTTGTAGCGCTGCAGGTCAAGCCGGTCGACCATTGCCTTGACGGTGGAGTCGGGCCTCGCCGCGGCGAATCCCGGCACCAGCTCTTGGGCCGCCAGCGGCGGCCAGGGGCAGAGCGCCAGGGCGACGCACGTCAGGACGATTCGTTTCATCGGCCGGTCCTCATGGATGCGGGAAGTATCCATGAATAATACCGGGCGGGACGTTGTCGGCTATCCATCCTGCTGGAGCAAGCGCACAATATCCGATTCGAGGTTGGCCGGCGGAAGCGAGTGGCGGTAGCGTTCGCGCACTACGCCGTCCCTTCCCACGAGGAACTTGGTGAAGTTCCACTTGATGTTGCGAGTGCCGAGCAGGCCAGGCTTGGCCGAAGTGAGGTGGTCAAACAGTGGATGAGCGTTCGCTCCATTGACATCCACCTTGGCGAACAGCGGGAAGGTGATGTCGTAGCTGGTGCGGCAGAATTGCGCGATCGCCGCCGCGTCACCCGGTTCCTGTCCCCCGAACTGGTTGCACGGGAATCCCAGGACGACAAGGCCTGCGTCACGGTGCTTCCGGTACAGTGCCTCGAGGGCAGCATACTGGGGGGTGTACCCGCAGGCGCTCGCGACATTGACGATCAGGCAGACCCGGCCGCGCACCATCGCCAGTGACTGCACGTCGCCGGCAATGGTCCGGGCACTGAAATCGTAAATCGTCACGGCGAACCACCATGAACCATCATCAACTGGGCAACGCGGCCGGGTCTCCCGTCGCGCGAACGGCTCGCTCGAGTGCCGTGCCGGCCTCGTCGTCGAACTTCCCGATCCAGCGCCAGTGAATCGCCCCGGTGCGATCGACCAGTACGACGTGGATCTGGTCTTCGGTGAACAGGTTGATCGCCTGCTTGAACGGGGTCTTGTCAATGTACAGCGTAATCGTGGCGGCCCGCACCGATGTATCGGGGATACCCCCGCGCATCCCGCCGTCAATGAATCCGCGGATCAGCTTCAGCGCCCGTGGCAACGTGGGGAGTTCATACACCCGCAGGCGAGCGTGCGCGTCGGTAAGGCGACGAAGCATCGGCGTCCAGGTGTCCACGTCCGCCTGCTGCTCGCGCTTGAACGCGATCAACACCACGTTGAGCTCGCCGCCAAAATCCGCGGGGAGGGCGAACGAGCGTCCGTTGAGGTTCTTGCCCTGCACGACCGGAAAATGCGGTGCGACGCTGGGCGCAGCATCCTGCGAAAGGGTGATCGTGGCGATTGTCATGACGGTTCGGAAATAGTCCATTGGAATGCGAGGTCAGTTGCCCATCGACGACGCTGCAGCCTTCGGCAGCAGCACGGCGTCAATGACATGGATCACGCCGTTCGAAGCACGAATATCTGCCGTGATCACCTGCGCGCCGCTGACGTACACTTTCCCGCCGCGGACCACGATATCCAGCGTCTGCCCGTTGACAGTGACTGGCTGGACTGCGCCCGCCTTGATGACATCGGCAGCCATCACGGCGCCCGAAAGCACGTGGTAGGTGAGGATCGACGCCAGCTTGGCCTTGTCAGCGAGCAGGGCATCAAGCGTCCCGGCTGGCAATTTGGCGAACGCCGCATCCGTCGGCGCGAACACCGTGAACGGGCCCGGGCCCTGCAATGTCTCGGCGAGGCCGGCTGCCTTCACGGCGGCAACCAGCGTGTTGAACTTGCCAGAGGCGACGGCAACCTGCACAATATTTTGCGTCGGTGCCGCCGAAGATCCCTGTGCCGACGCGACGGCTGGAATCGTCGCCAGCGTCGCCAGGGCAAACCGCAGTGCTTGGAACTTCATGATCTGACTCTCCTCAGAAGAAGGGCTGTTGTACCGTCAGGAACGTTCCCCGTCAGGTAGTTGTCCAGCTATTCTAAGGAGTTTCTGCGTATTATCAAGCTATTGTCCGACAATAACTAGACAATATATTGATTTATTGTTTGGATGATCAGTGGTTTGGGGGAGCAGGCACGGTCGCTGTGGCGGGCGAGTGGGTCAGCCAGATTCCCAGCGAGAACGTCCGCTCGCGGGCCGAGTTCTTCCCAGCCACACCGGCGTAGTAGCCACCGAC
>JANYCP010000359.1 GCA_025360265.1 Gemmatimonadota bacterium | reverse complement strand
GCTGGCACCGCAGTCGCGCTGCCGCGGGCGATCCTCCGTGGTGCCGACGAAGGGATCCTGATCGCCGGCCGACGGTGCGAGATCCGGATCTCTTCGCTCAGTAACGTGACTGCCCGAATCCTGGTGCTGCCAATTGAGTCGAGCACGCCGGAATTCCCAGCGGCGACAGGAATGCTGGTGGAGCCGACTGCACGCTACTCGGTCGTCGAGGGCCGCACCGCGACGGCGCTCAGTAAAGTGCATGCCGGCGACCTGATCGTGGGATTTACCGATGGTCCGCCAACAATTCAGATCAGCACGGCATCCGGGCAGCATGTTCAGCGACTGGCACTTGATTCACTTTCCAACGCCTTGGCGTTCGATCTCGGAAAGGGGCCACTACTTGGTCTCGGCGAAGGCGGCCCGCAGTTCGACCGCAAGGGATCAGTCGACCGGATGATCATTGGCCAGGGCGGCTATCGACTCGGCACACACGGCACCCGCGCGCCGATTCAATGGCTCGTTGGTACCGACGGCTGGGCGATGTTCATTCACCAACCCTACGGCTCGTTCGACTTCACCGGATCGACGGGGGCATTCACGCCGGGTCCGAGCGGCCTCTTGCCACTCGATCTCTTTGTCGTCGCGTCGAAGGATCCGGCCGTGATCATGCGCGAATACGCCAAGATCACCGGTCTCCCCGAAATGCCAGCGCTCTGGACCTTCGGCTACCAGCAGTCGCACCGAACGCTTGCAGGCCCCGGCGACATTCTCGGCGTCGCGCGCACCATGCGCGAGAAAAAACTTCCGTGCGACACGCTGATCTACCTCGGGACCGATTTTGCCCCGTCAGGCTGGAACACGCACAACGGCGAGTTTACCTGGCACGCGGCAAACTTCCCCGAGCCGAAGAAGATGATCGACACGATGCACGACCAACATTTCAAGGTCGTACTTCACGTGGTTCTGGACGGGCGGCACCTCTCCGGAACGGTAAGCGACCGTTGCGCGGCCGATCCTCTGCCAACAGGACGGACGCCGGACGGCAGGTGGCCGCCGAACCGCGAAGTCGCTTGCTACTGGCCCGCGCACAAGCAGTTGACCGACGTAGGCGTGGATGGATGGTGGCCAGACGAGGGAGACGATTTCGACGGACCATCCCAGTTGAACCGGCACCGGATGTATTGGGAAGGGTCACAAGTGCTACGCCCAAACGAGCGCCCATTCGCCCTGCATCGCAACGCATCGGCCGGCGTGCAGCGGTTTGGCGCTTTCATCTGGTCGGGTGACGTCAACACACGGTGGGAGACGCTCAAGACCCACGTGCCCGTTGCGATCAACACCGGTCTGTCCGGCCTTCCCTATTGGGGCACCGACATCGGTGGCTTCTATCCAACGGTCGAGTACACGGCTGAACTGCACGTGCGCTGGTTCCAATTCGCGGCGTTCTGTCCGCTCTTCCGTGCCCACGGCCGCAATTGGCACCTCCGATTGCCCTGGGGTTGGGATGGCGGCGATGGCGGCCCGTTCGAGACCGGCAACTGGCGCGCAGATCCGGCCGAGCTGCACAACACGCAAGTCGAATCAATCTCGCGGAAGTATCTCGAACTGCGTTACCGCCTCATGCCCTATCTCTACACCGCGGTTCGAGAGAGTCATGATACGGGCATGCCGATCATGCGGGCGATGTGGCTCCACTATCCAGTCGACGCATTGGCGGTCGGTCGTGGCGATCAATATCTGTGGGGCCACGACGTGTTGGTCGCACCGGTTGTCGAGAAGGGTGCGACGGCGCGCAGCGTGTACCTGCCAGCAGGGACCTGGATCGATTTCTGGACCGAGCAGCCCCTGACTGGGGGCCGCGAGATCAATCGGCAAGTTGATCTCGCAACAACGCCGCTGTTCGTCCGAGCTGGGGCCGTCATCCCGATGGGTCCCGTTCGTCAGTACGTCGACGAGCCGAGTAGTGAGCCAATGTCGCTCGTGGTGTACCCTGGTGCCGATGGCGAATCGACCTGGTATGAAGACGACGGCCGGACGTTCAACTACCGGCGCGGTGATGCGATGCACGTCCGGCTTACCTGGCACGACGCGGCGCGCAGGCTCACCTTGGCACTCGCTCCGGGCTCGAAGATGCGGTCACCGTCACCGCGACCGCTGCAGGTGAGGGTGGCAGGATCGACGACGGTCACACCGATCGACTTTGCCGGCAAGCCGATCGAAGTCCGTCTGCTCTCATGATCACCTGCAACCGGGCATCCTGAACGCCGAGATCCTCGACGACTGGGTTGTCGTCCCCGCCCTGACGTAGGCGCCGACGTGCCAGATGGTACAATCGTCATCCGGATCAACGGCGGTCTGCGTGTAATCCTC
>JANYCP010000365.1 GCA_025360265.1 Gemmatimonadota bacterium | reverse complement strand
CCACCCATTGGCGCCGGCTTCTCTTCCTTGCGCTCAACCACGACGCATTCGGTCGTCAGGAGGAGCGAGGCGATCGACGCGGCGTTCTGCAGTGCCGTGCGGGTCACCTTGGTCGGGTCGATGACACCCGCCTTGATCATGTCTTCGTACACGTCGGTCGCGGCGTTGTAACCAAACGCCTTGTCCTTCGATTCCTTGACCTTGGCCAGGACGATTGAACCTTCCACGCCTGCGTTGATCGCAATGGCGCGAATCGGCTCTTCGATGGCGCGACGAATGATATCGACGCCGATCTTTTCGTCACCGCTTGCCTTGACCTTGTCGAGCGCGGCCTGGCAACGGATCAGTGCCACACCGCCGCCGGGCACGATACCCTCTTCGACTGCAGCGCGCGTGGCGTGCAGAGCGTCCTCGACCCGAGCCTTCTTTTCCTTCATCTCGGTCTCGGTGGCTGCACCGACGTGGATGACCGCAACGCCGCCGGCAAGCTTCGCCAGCCGCTCCTGCAGCTTCTCCTTGTCGTAATCCGACGTGCTCTTGTCGATCGCTGCGCGGATCTCGCTGATACGGCCCTGGATCGAGTCCTTCTTCCCCTTGCCGTCAACGATCGTGGTGTTGTCCTTGTCGATCACGACGCGCTTCGCCTGACCCAGCTCGTTCAGCGTGGCGTTCTCGAGCTTGAAGCCGACCTCCTCGGAAATCGTCTGGCCTTCAGTCAGGATTGCGATGTCACGCAGCATTTCCTTGCGGCGATCACCGAAGCCCGGCGCCTTGACCGCGACGACCTTGAGCGTGCCACGCAGCTTGTTGACGACCAGCGTCGCGAGCGCCTCCCCTTCGACGTCCTCGGCGATGATCAGCAACGGCTTGCCCGACTGCGCCACCTTCTCGAGGACGGGTAGCAATTCCTTCATCGACGCAATCTTCTTGTCGTGGATGAGGATGTACGGCGACTCGAGGACGGCTTCCATCGATTCCGGGTCGGTGACAAAGTACGGCGAGAGATAGCCGCGATCGAACTGCATGCCTTCCACCGTGTCGAGCTCGGTCGCAAGGCCCTTCGCCTCTTCAACCGTGATGACGCCTTCCTTGCCAACCTTTTCCATCGCTTCAGCGATGAGCTTGCCGATCTCGGGGTCGTTGTTCGCCGAGATGGTGCCGACCTGCGTGATCGCCTTGGTGGTGTTGGCCGGAACGGACAACGCCTTCAATTCGGCCACCAGCGCCTCGACGGCCTTGTCGATGCCGCGCTTGAGCTCCATCGGGTTGGAGCCAGCGGTGACGTTCTTGAGTCCTTCACGGAAAATCGCCTGGGCGAGCACCGTGGCGGTCGTCGTACCGTCGCCAGCGAGATCGGAGGTCTTGGTCGCGACTTCCTTCACCATCTGCGCGCCCATGTTCTCGATCGCATCCGCCAGCTCGATCTCCTTGGCCACCGTCACGCCGTCCTTGGTGACGGTCGGTGAACCAAACTTCTTGTCGATGACCACATTGCGGCCCTTGGGGCCGAGGGTCACCTTGACCGCTTCGGCGAGCGCATCAACGCCCTTCTTGAGCTTCGCCCGCGCATCCACATTGAACATCAATTCCTTTGCAGCCATGTCCTCAATCTCCGAATCAGTAGGTGTGGATCAGCCGAGCTTGGCGAGAATGTCAGAGGCCTTGATGATCATGACCTCGTCTCCATCGATCGTGTACGGCGTGCCGCTGTACTTGCCGTAAACCACCTTGTCACCGACCTTCACGTCCATTGGCACCCGGGCGCCCTTCTCAAAACGACCCGGACCGACGGCGATGACTTCGCCCATGGTCGGCTTTTCCTTGGCGGTATCCGGGATGTAGAGCCCGCCGCGCATCGTCTCGGCTTCATCCGACGGGGCGATCACCACGCGATCTTCGAGCGGCGTGATCTTGTGGGCCTTCTTGCTTGCACCAGCCATGTCCCAACCTCCAACTTGAACGGTATGCGGTAAGTACTTCTCTGACAATACGTTGGCAGTCCCAATAGCCGACTGCCACCTGAGTAGAACCTAGCCCGTAGCGCGGGATAGTCAACTCGCTCGACCGATTGGCAATCACCATGCCTGATTGCCAAGCCGAATTGGCAGGCGGGTTTACACCCCCGATATATTGCGCCCGTGAATCGTCCTTTTTCCTGTTGAGGAGTCGATGCTCTTCCTGCCCTTGCTGGTAGCGCTCTCCGGTCCCGTCCACCCGCACACCGGCAACGAGCACGGACTGGTCGTGCGCGTCGACTCGGCGCGCCATACGGTCACTCTGACAGGTGGGAGCTACGACATCGACCCCGGGATGGATGAGATGCCGGGGATGCCGATGGGGATGATGAAGATGCCGTCGTCTTCCCTGCTCAACTTTACCTGGCCTGTGAGCGGCTGGATTCGCGGCATACGGCTGCGGATCTATGATGACGCCGGCAAGGAACTTTCGCGCCGCCTCGTGCATCACATCAACGTGATCAATTTCGGCCGACGCCAGCTTTTCTACGCGATTCCGGAGCGAATGATCGCGATGGGCGAGGAGACCAACGACATCAAGGTCCCCGCGACGGTTGGACTGCCAGTCAGTGCCGGTATGCCGATGGCAGCGTTCGTGATGTGGCACAACCACACGAAGTCGATGATCAAGGGCGTCAACTTCGACCTGACCGTGGAATTCTCGCCGACAAACCTCGTGCCCAAGCCAGTTTCAGTGCTGCCGGTCTATCTCGACGTGATGAACCCCGTCGGCCGCGATGTGGACTTCGACCTGCCGGCTGGCCAGACCGCATTTCACAAGGACTTCAAGCTTCCGGTCAGCGGTCGCATCATCGGCGCAGGCGGACACGCGCACGATTTCGCCACGGCGCTCACGCTCCTGGATGTCACCGACACGATGCGACAGAAGCGGGTCGTCAATCTGGGCATTCAGCTCGCGCCCAAAGGCTACATCACAAAGATCGATCAGATCTTTCCCGGCATTACCGGTGATGGCATCAAGCTGGAGGACACGCACACCTATCGACTGGTCGGCAAGTACAGCAACCCAACCGGCAAATTGATCGAGAAGGGTGCGATGCTCCATATGATTCTGTTGTATGTGCCGGACAAGGCAGATGGCTGGCCGAAGCTGAACACCGCCGATCCGGATTGGGCCAAGGATGCGGCGCGATTGAAGGCGATTGGAGAGGTGCCACAAAAGAAGTGACGAGAGACGAGAGACGAGAGCAAGGGTATTCCCCCCTCTGTCGTCTCTCCCGTTACTCCACCACTCGCCTCACGCCGATCCACCGCTTCAACCAGTACCGTCCATCAGGATCGTCATCGGCGAAGCGGTTGAGCAACACGCCTTTCGATGCGCTGTGGATGAACTTCCCCTCACCCACATAGAGTCCTACGTGCGTCGGTGAGTCGCCGCGATCGGAGAAGACCAGGATGTCGCCCGGCAACAGTTTCTCGAGGTCGGGAGGAATGGGAATTCCGGCGATGGCCTGGCCTGCAGCCGTGCGTGGGATGGAGATATTCTGCCGCCCGTAGGCATACTGGATGAGCCCGGAGCAATCGAAGCCGCCATTGCCGTTGCCCGTGCCACCCCAGACATACGGTTGCCCCATCTCTTCGAGCGCGGTCGTCACGACATTGCCGAGGAGTCGAGCCTTGGCGTCTGGGATGCCACGCGCCCGCAAAATGTCTGCGATCGGCGGCGGCGCGATCAGGCCGGCCCGCTCGGGCTGCATCTCGCTGTCGCGACGATGGGCGCGGAAGCCGATGGCAAGACCAACTTCGATTCCGTTGCGGCCGTCGAAGGTGTACGCGCGCCAACGCCCTTCTGCCATCACGCGCAATGCACCGAGCGAAACGAACGGCATGCGTGCGCCGAAGGACGGTGATGCCCATAGCCGCTGCTGTCCGCCGCCGCCGATTCCACCAGCGAGGCCGACAAACACAGTTGGCAGGCCGGACTCCGCACTGAGCACCGTGAAATCGATTCCGGCTCCGTACAAGGAGCCATCATTCGGCCGGGCGCCAGGCAAAAGCAGAATTGACCCGTCGACGCCGAGCGGTCCAATCAGGTCACGCTGAGCGGTCAGCCGCCAGCTCATCTCTGCTGGACTACCTGCCAGTACTTGGCCAGCATAGATGAACCCGCCAGCCTGACCGGCGAGTGACGTCACACCGACGAGCAACGCGGAGATCGCCAGCCATGGACTCACCATGCGCATCATGGCGGGCGGTCCGGCCCCGGCTCTTCCGGGTGAATGAGTCGCTGCACGATCGGTGAATCGGGTGCGCCCTGAGTGGTCAACTCCAGCTTATGGCGCAGGACTGGATGCTCGCGCAGGATGCTAGCCCAGAACACCAAACCAAGTGAGGCGAAGATGAGGGCAAGGGCCGCTGTCACGATCACGCCAGTATTGGCGGATGAAAACCTTGGGGCCAACAGCAGGCCGGTGCTCGCACCGGCACCAGCGGCCAGCACAAGGACCAGCGGCGTCAGCAGCCAGCCAGTCATGCGAAGGAGCAGCCGCACGAAGCGGCGCAGCATTGCGCTGCCTTCAGCCGCGCCGCGCGCCGAGGGAACTGACGATAGTCGCCAGCGCCAAGCCGGGCAGCACTGCAATTGCATAGGTTGGCACGGTCCACGCGGCTCCCGGGAAATGCGTCACCGCCGCGACCGAACCACAGATTGCGGTCGTGATCGTCACGAGGATGATCGCGCCGGACACCGAACTTGTGCCGGATTTCCGCGCCTGATTGGCCAGGACCCAGCCGCCCATCCACGACAGATACGTCCCCACCATCCACCAGACCGGCAGGTACCACCAGATGGAGCCGCCGCCAATTTCCCGCCAGCGGTTGGTATACACATGGAGATTCTGCAGCAGGAAGGCATCGATCAGGAGGAAGACCCAGGTCGCGCCGAGTCCGATTCCGGCCGCACCGGCGATTCCTTCAATGGTCCGCGGGCGAGTCAGCGTGCCGGGATAGAACACCGTGATTGCCGTCCCGACGAACACCAGAACGCCAGTCAGCGCGTGGTCGACGATGCCCTC
>JANYCP010000347.1 GCA_025360265.1 Gemmatimonadota bacterium | reverse complement strand
CAGCCCACTTCCGGATGCGGCGGCGGCGTGCGCCACCGCTGCCAGCCACGGCCAGCAGATGACCGACACGAGAAGGATCGGAAGCAACGCGACCAGCAGCGGCATCCCGACCACGTTGAGGAAAATTCCCACCGGCGCGACCTGCCCGAAGATCGCCGCTGCGAGCGGCGCCGTGGTGATCACCGCGCCAATTGATCCACTCAGGCTGCGAAGCCACCAGCGTGTTCCCATCGCCTGATCGCTCCATCGGATCGCGGCAACCACGCCGGCAATTCCGGCGACAGAAAGCCAGAGTCCGGGTTCGGCAATCGACCAGGGTTCGACGATAAGCACCACGAGCACGCTCAACGCTTGCAGCGCGCTCAAACGCACGGCACGCTGTCGCCAACGGCAACCTGCGGCCAAGACGAGCAGCACCGAAGCGCGGGTAGCGGCCGCCGGCCAGCCAAGGAAGGCCGCATATGCCAGAGCGATGGCGGCCCCGACACACTCCGCTGGATGCCGCGGAACGCGAGCGAGCCGGAGCACCAGATAGCACCACGCCGCCAGCAGGGCAACGTGCAGGCCGGAGATGGCCAGCAAGTGCATCAAGCCGGCATCGGCAAACGCACTGCGCAACTCAGGGTCAAGTTCTCCACGCCAGCCGGCAAGCAATGCGTTCACCAGAGGAGCGCGCGGACCGTACAGCGCCGCTGTTCCACGCACCAGACGATTGCGAAGCGCCTCGAGCGGACTGGGAGTGCCGTGTACCGAGTCAACCTGCCGAATGAGGAGTATCCCGTCGGGACGATTCAGCGGCCGCTCAGCAGGAATCCATCGCGCCGTCACGCGCATCGTGTTTCCGGCAGGAATGGCAACCGACGAGGGCCAGTGCGCGAGTAGCTCACCGTGGCATCGGCGATCGCTCAACTCGACCCGCCCAGTGCCTTCGCCGGGATCAATGGTGCGAAGGCGAAAGTCGTGTTCACCAACCGGCAACATCGCGGCACAGGATGTTGCCCCCGACCCGCTGACCTTACCACCAACAATGACACCGAGCACCGCGGCCGGAACCAACGGGAACCACCACTCCCGCCATACCAATAGGGCGATCACCGCGAGGCACACAAAAACGAACCCCAGGCTTGTTAAACGCGAGAGGCCGGTCGCAAGACCGGCCCCATATCCAACACCGAGCAGCATCACAGCAGGTGGCCTTGTCAGCGGCGCTCCGGATTCACAGCACCATCAGGGCAGGATGCTCGATGGTTCCCATAAACGTCGATCCAGTCGTTCCGGTGAAGCGCGCCATGTGGTACTCTCCGATGGTCGTCGGCAACGCGTCGACCAACACCAGGAAATTCTGTCGACTCCGTGCCAGCATCATATCGCCGCGCTTGGCCGGACGTTCGATCAGTACCTCGTGGAGTTCGCCCACCCGCTGCATGTTGAGGCGACGAGTCTGCGACCGCATCGTGGCAACCAGGCGGGCCAACCGTGCCGACGCCACGTCGTCAGCGACGTGGCCCTTGATGCGCTCCGCCGGCGTGCCCTCTCGTACTGAATACTTGAACGTGTACGCGTCGTCGAAGGCAGCTTCACCAACGAGCGACACGGTATCCTCGAACTCTGCGTCCGTCTCGCCCGGAAACCCGGCGATGATATCTGTCGACACCGTGATCGACGGTATCGCGTCCCGCAGAGCCCCAAGCACCTCGAGATATCGTTCCCGCGTGTAGCGGCGCAGCATCCGCTTGAGCACCGAGTTGGAGCCGCTCTGCACTGGCAGGTGCACGTGGTCGCACACGGCAGCGGTTGTTGCCATCGCTTCAATGACTTCCGGCGTAAAATCCGTGGGGTACGGCGACGTGAACCGGATTCGGCGCACACCGTCCACGCCACCGACTGCCTTCAGCAATTCTGCGAAGCCGTCAGTGCCGTCGTGATATGAGTTGACGGTCTGGCCGAGCAACGTCACCTCGGTCACACCACCTGCGACCAATTCAGCGACCTCGCGCACCACGTCCTTCAACTGTCGGCTACGCTCCGGTCCGCGCGTCGTGGGCACAATGCAGAATGTGCACCGGTAGTCGCAGCCGCGCTGTACCGTAACGAAGGCGGTCGGTCCCGGTTCACGCAGCTGCGGGACATCCTCATAGTGCTCCCAGCTTCGGTACTCAACCGCAGCGCGTCGTTCACCGGCCTGCGCGTGGGCGAGAAGTTCGGGGAGATTGCGATAGCCGTCGGGACCGACAACCAGGTCCACCGCGGGCACGCGTTCGAGGAGGATTGGTCCGAGACGCTGCGCCATACAGCCGACGACGCCAAGGATCGTCCCCGGACGTTTGTATCGCTGCAACTCCCCCATCCGGCCGATCACCCGCTGCTCGGCATTGTCGCGCACAGCGCAGGTATTCACCAGCATCACATCGGCACCATCCGGAACGGCAGCCTGGACGTAACCGTCCCGCGCCAGGACACCGAGCATCAGCTCGCTGTCGGCGACGTTCATCTGGCAGCCGTAGGTTTCGATGTAGATGGATTTCATGTCAGCCGGGGAGTATAGCTGG
>JANYCP010000294.1 GCA_025360265.1 Gemmatimonadota bacterium | reverse complement strand
GTCTGGCCGTTCGCCGCACATGTCGAGCGCTGGCCGGAATGGCTGTCACACTATCGCTGGGTCA
The DNA here is from genome assembly GCA_025360265.1 of Gemmatimonadota bacterium. Classification (GTDB taxonomy): domain Bacteria; phylum Gemmatimonadota; class Gemmatimonadetes; order Gemmatimonadales; family GWC2-71-9; genus Palsa-1233. The sequence goes on along the minus strand of JANYCP010000294.1, from coordinate 2,212 downwards.
CTCGTCAGTCTGGCGAGATGGGTGGCAACGGGATCGTCGAGATGGCGGCGTGGCGGCCATTCGGGCCGGTGCGGTGGCCCACCTGGTGGCGCTCCGATATGACCACCGATCCGGTGCGTCATCGTATCACCTACCGGCATATTGAAGGGATCACTGCAGGCATGGATGTTCTCTGGACCATCAATCCCACCGCCGAGGGATGGAGCGACGTGACGATCGTGCATGAATGGAGTGGACCGCGCTGGCCGTTGATCGGCAACGTCGCGGCCGACATGGTGATTGGTCCGGTGTTTATACATGGCATTGCGAGTCGGACGCTGGCTGGGATTGGAAATGCAGTCATTGGTCGTTGGTCATGAGTCATGAGCGGAAGCCCCTCACGACGAACGACCAACGACTAAAGACCCGGGCAGTTATCACCGGCCTCGGCTTCGTCACGCCCATCGGCATCGGCGTCGAACCAGTGTGGCAACGACTGCACGAATCCCGCTCGGCGGTACAGCAAATCGATCGCTTCGACTCGGGCCCCTTTCGATCGCACATCGCCGCCCAGATCAACAACTTCGATCCGGTGGCCATGTTGTCGGCACGCCAGGCGCGGCGCACCGACCGCTGTTCGCAGCTGGCGCTGGCCGCGACGCGCCTGGCCGTGGAGGACGCACGGATCGACCTGGCCAGTGAACAGCCCGATCGCGTCGGCGTCTTCGCCGGCACGGCGCTCGGCGGAATCGGATTCGCCGAAATGGAGAACGAGAAATACGTGCGCGGCGGACCACGCGAAGTGGATCCGCTCCTCGCGCTCACCGTGTTCGGCGGTGCGGTCTCGTGTAACATCGCCATTGCTCACGGTGCATCGGGCGTCAACTCCACCAACGCGATGAGCTGCTCGTCGGGCACCATCGCGATCGGTGAAGCACTGCGCGCCATTGCCCGTGGTGATGCCGACGTGGTGATCGCTGGAGGGAGCGAGGCACCACTCTATCCGCTGTGCTACGGCTCATTTTCATTGATTCGCGCCATGAGCACTCGCAACGATGATCCGGCCACCGCCTCGCGCCCGTTCGACATCGGACGTGATGGATTTGTGATGGCCGAAGGTGCCGCGATGGTCGTGGTGGAATCGCTGGAGCATGCCATGAAGCGCGGCGCCAGGATTTACGCCGAGATCGCCGGATTCGGCCTGACGAACGACGCGCACCACATGACGCAACCGAGACCTGATGGTCGCGAAGCGAGGCGGGCCATGCGGCTCGCGCTGCAGGATGCCAGGTGCGCGCCGGCCGAAGTGGAGTGGGTCAACGCGCACGGATCGTCCACGCCGCTCAACGACAGCACCGAGGCCGCTGCGGTTCGCGGTGTATTCGGCGACCATACCGACGCGCTGCCGATCAGTGGCTCCAAGGGATGGCACGGACACGCGTTGGGCGCGAGCGGTGCGATTGAGACGGCGATCGCCTGCCTGGCGATGACGCGAGAGTGGATTCCACCCACGCTCAACTGTCGCGATCGCGAACCGGCGGGAAACCTCTGCCACGTCCCGGCCGCTGGACTCTCCCAACGCCCGAAGGTGGTCCTGAAGAACTCGTTCGGCTTTGGCGGCTGTAACGCGGCGCTCCTGCTCCGCGACCCGGGCGTGTAGATTCGCCTCCATCCTGGTACGCCCGCCCACCTCGATCTTGAGGAGAACTGACCCGATGTCCTCTCTTGCCCGACGCGCGATTGCCGAAATGATCGGCACCGGATTCCTGGTGTTTTTCGGATGCGGTGCGATCATCATGAACAACTACGATGGTGCGAAGTTCAACATCTTCGGCATCGCCCTGATCCACGCCTTCGTGCTCTCGCTCGCCATCAGCATGACGATGGGCATTTCGGGCGGACACTTGAATCCGGCGGTGACAATCGCCCTCGCCACGATCAAGAAGATCACGCCGAGCGATGCATTCATCTATGTGGCGTCGCAGCTGGTTGGTGCCATCGTCGCTGCGATGCTGGTGCGCACCATCCTGCCAGACAATGTCGGACACGTGATCGGCTATGGCGTGCCGATGCTGCACCCCGCCGTGACGTTCCCGCAGGCGATCGCGATCGAGGCGGTGATCACCTTCCTGCTCATGTCGGGCGTGATGGGCACCATTGTCGCGAGCAATGCACCAAAGATTGGCGGCTTCGGCGTGGGCCTGACCCTGATTCCATCGATCATGGTGGCCGG
>JANYCP010000261.1 GCA_025360265.1 Gemmatimonadota bacterium | reverse complement strand
CGACCCGTAACGCCGTTACGGTACTCCTCGGCAGCAAGCTGGACTCCTGCGGCAATACGGCGCGCTGCGGCTACCGAATCGGCGCCGGGCCCGTGGGAAACACCTAAACTGAGCAATACCGCGTAGATGAGATTCATTCTCAAATGCTTTCGTTGCAGACGGCAGAAGCTAGGAGGGGTGGGGGTGGATTGCTAGGTGGGACGTGGGAGTAGAGGCGTGGGGCGTGGGGCGTGGGGCATAGGGCATGGGGCATGCCCCGCGTCTCACGACTCCAGTATCACCACTGCCGCCGCCACATCCCTGCTGTGGCTTAGGGAGATATGGAGCCGAAGCGGCGGCCTGACCAGCTCGGCAGCGCGCCCGAAGAGCTCGACCTCGGGACGGCCGTCTGGGCGTCGCAACACGCCGATCTCCCGCCAGCCGACTCCGCGCGCGTTCTGCAGCACCTGGAGCGCCTTGTAGACCGCCTCCTTGGCGGCTAGACGCGCTGCGAAGGCCGGTACCGGGTCGCCGAGCGAAAGGACGTATTCCCGTTCCGCCGAGGTGAGGGTACGATCGAGAATCCGGATACCATGCCGCTCGAACAGTTCACGCGCCCGCAGCAACTCGACGACGTCAAGGCCAACCGCGACTACGGCCACAGCCGCCACCAGAAGTCGTTGATCGGGCGGAACCATTCCGGTGAAGGAAGCTCGCCACTCAACCATGCGGCCAGCAGTAGCGTCACGAGCAGCAAGAACACCGACCCGATCCAGAGCGACGTGGTGCCACGGCGCCACCCTTCAACCTGCAGCGCAACGGCACGCCAGCGCGCCGTCTCGCCACTGGCAATTCGCATCGCTCCTTCCCATGCCGTCTCGAGCGCGGCAGCACGGGCACGCCGCGACACCGGATCATCGCCGAGCCCTTCGAAGCGTTCCAGCGGCATCGCTTCCGCCAGCAGGCGATTCAGCAGTGAGTCAGCCGCCTCGGCGTTTGGCAGGAGCGCCTGAAGCTGGCGCGACGGATAGCGCGAATGTGCCGCGGCGGCGCGCACCCTCTGCTCGGCCTCGGCAAGGACACGCATCCGGATCGACCGGGCTGCGCCACCGAAGGCATCCTCCCAGGCCAGTTGATCGAGCCGCCCCGTCGCTTTCGCAGCGATCACCGCGTCAAGCAACGCCAGGCGCACGTCGTCCAGCGGCACCGCCTGCGGCGGGGCTGCCAATCGGCCCAGCTCCACACCAATCGGTCCGGTCAGGTGAGGATCGCCTTCAGCACGGCGTCGGTGTCGGCGAGGGTAGCAAAGGTGGCATACGCTCCGGTCTTCTCAAGGTCTGCTACGGAATATGACCCGGTAGCGACCGCAATGGCGCGAGCGTCGATACCGGCACCGCACGCGACATCGGCCGGTGTGTCACCGATGATCACCACCTCCTCGCCGTGCGGCGTCCGGCCAAACAACGCGTTGGCGCGTGCGGCAGCGATCGACGGAAGGTCGGGCCGATGCGCGCTGTCCGAACCGTACGCGCCAAGCAGGAACCGATCGAACGAGATACCTGCCGCCCCGAGCTTCACGCGAGCACCCGGCATCACGTTGCCGGTGAGCAATCCGACCACGACATCCGACTCGACGTCGAGTGCATCAAGCAGTTCACCAACGCCGGCGCATGGTCGCACACGATCAACGCGATCGGCCACGGCGACTTCGAGATGAGTCAGATACCGATCGAGAATCTTCATCGACCGGTCCGACGTCGCACGTTCCGGAAAACCCGCAGCCGTGTGCAGTTCACTGATGATCTGCAGATCGGTCTTGCCGTCGAAGCGCACCGTCCCGAAGAACTCGAGTGCGGTGTACTCCTCGGCGAACGCTGCGCGCAGTGCCTGCCACCCAGCGCGCATGCTGGTGAGCAGGGTGCCGTCAATGTCGAAGAGTACCAGGCGACGCTTCAATTGATTCGTCGCACCGCGACCAGGCGAGCAAGCAGCGCGTGCGCCCGCGATTCGGGCGCAAGTGATTCGCGGATGACACCGCCGACGTCAATGGTGCTGTGCACCATCGTGTTGTCGGCGGCGAGAATGCCGACATGTCCGATACGGTCGCGATCGCGCGAACGGAAGAACAGCAGGTCGCCCGGTTGCCGATCGGCAAGCTCGACAACACTGCCAACCGAAGCCTGTTCCGCCGCATCGCGTGGCAGCGGGACACCGCGCGCCACAAACGTGTTCTGCGTGAGCCCCGAGCAATCAATGCCGGCACCAGTGACACCGCCCCACAGATATGGCGTGCCGGCAAACTCACCCCAGGCCCAATCAGCGGGTGGAACGGTTCGCGCCCGCGACACGAATTCGTCGTACTCGCACACTTCCCCGGTCACGATTTCCGCGATGTCGCCATCCGGGAGGCGGACACTGTCAGATCCTTCGAGAATCAATCGTGACCGATGCGGGGCACGCACGCCAATTCCATTGCTCGAGCGGAGCAGCGCACCTTCAGACCACGCCGCACGTGATAGCCACGCTTCGACCTCGCCGAGGGTGAGCGATTCGGTGTAACCGGAAGCGATCCATCCGGCATAGTTATCGAGGAGCGTTCGTACCCGCAGCATGTCGCCTTGGGTTTCGATCACCTCGGCGCCTTCACCCAGAACGAGCTGCGAGACCTGTTCGCTTTGCAGTGACGCGGCGGCGAGTAGTGGTGCGACGGTTGCCGTGACGAGGAGGCCGTTCACACGGGGGCCGGCGTCGCGCTGCAGTCCTTGCACCGGGTGACGCCGCGAATGGTGCACACCAGGCAGACGAAGGTGCCGCACGATTCGCACGGATATCCTTCTGACGCGCGTTCCTCACGCCCGCACGCGCGACAGATCATCGCGTCCCGCTCGACGAGCGACGGTCGCTGGGTCGAAGCGGCCATCAGCCGGGGATCGCGTACCGCTTGATCTTGGCGATCAAGGTTGCGCGTGAAATGCCGAGTTCGATCGCGGCGTGCGTGCGGT
>JANYCP010000232.1 GCA_025360265.1 Gemmatimonadota bacterium | reverse complement strand
TTGCTTCACGATCACGCGCGAAATCCGCCAGCAATCCGGAGAACGAGGCCAGCTCGATTCGGGGATCGTTGGCCGTGGCGATCTTGAGCAACCGGAGTCGCTCGTCGACCGAGAAGAGCGGTTCCTTATTCGGGTTGATCGCGACTGCCACAATCAGGTGATCGGCGAGCGCGAGCGCCCGACGGATCAGATCTTCGTGACCGCGAGTCGGTGGATCGAAGGAACCGGGGTAGATCGCGATGCGTGTCATGAGGCCCGATAGAATGTGACGGCGATGTCGCCCCACCGCCTGGTGGTCCCACCGGATAATGTCTTGCGCTGTTCGTGCTCGACGGCGAAGACGTTGGCGAATGGCACCGCCTGCCACGCCGCGACCAACTGCTCGGCGAGATCGGTCGCGAACGGCGGATCGGCGACGGCGATATCGTACCCGCCGGCACCAAGTCCGGCCACAAACTTGAGGGCGTCCGATCGCTGCACGTCGCACTCGCCGACGGCGCCAAGTGCCGCAATATTCTCGCGCAACACGCCGAGGGACGTGGCATGCATCTCCACGAAGCTGGCATGAACGGCACCGCGGGACAACGCCTCGAGTCCGAGCGCCCCGCTGCCGGCGCAGAGATCAAGCACCCGGGCGCCCACGACCTCCGGGCCCAGAATGTTGAACCAGGCCTCGCGCACTCGCTCAGCGGTTGGCCGAATGGTCCGATCCTTCGGAACGACGAGTCGGCGACCGCCCCACCGGCCGCTCACGATGCGAGTCACCCGGCGGCCAACGTTAATGTGCGAGCCTGAAGCACCGAGCGCCCATTCCATTCATTGCGTTCGAGTCGAAACGCCGCATCGACGACGTCGCCGCCGAACCCCGCGAATCGGTCGGCCCAGCCAAAGGCGATCGTTTCGAGTCCGCGCGGTCCGTTGGAAAGGGTGCCCTTCAGATGATTGCTGCCGACCACTCTCGGGTTGGCGAAGCGGACGCGACGAACGCCAAACACCGGCCCGGGATTTCCCATGCCGCACGGTTCGAGTTGTCGTCCCCAGCGTTCCAGTTCATCGGTCACCTGATCGAGCGTCAGTTCAAGATCGACCCGCTGGGTAGGCCCGAGGTCGGTGGGCTTCAATCGCTCGAGGGCGACGGCGTTGAAACGTTCGCGAAAGGCAGCCACCGACGCGCGCTCAATTGAAAGTCCGGCCGCCATCCGATGGCCGCCGAAGCGCAGCAACAAGTCTGTGCACGACTTGAGTGCGTCGTGCAGGTCGAACCCTTCGATACTGCGGCCACTTCCCTTCCCAGTGTCACCATCGAGCCCAATGAGAAATGTCGGACGCCCGAACCGCTCAACAACGCGCGACGCCACGATGCCTACGACCCCCGGATGCCAACCGTCGTGCGCGAGGACAATGGCCGCATGCTTGGCCGGATCGATGTAGTCGCGCTCGATTTCGAGCATCACTTCGTCGAGAATGCGCTGATCGAGATCCTGGCGTTCCTTGTTGAGTGCCTCAAAACGATCGGCGAGCACTGCCGCCTCGGCCATGTCGTCGGTGAGGAGCAGTTCGAGGCCTGCGTTCGCATCAGCAATGCGCCCCACCGCGTTGAGCCTGGGCGCGAGAATGAACCCGACCTGTGCGGCCCGCAATTCCTGACCGCCGAGTTTGGCCCGATCGAGGAGGGCGCGAAGCCCGACCCAGCGGCTCTGCGCCAGCAGCTTGAGGCCGTGTTTCACCAGTGTGCGGTTTTCCCCCACCAATGGCACCACATCCGCCACCGTCGCAAGCGCGACGTAATCGAGCAGGTGAAGCGGGTACGCTACCGGCAGTGACAACGGCTCCACCAGCGCCTGTACCAGCTTGAAGGCGATCCCCGTGCCGCACAACATTTGCAGTCCGGACGTGTCGTCGGCCCGCTGTGGGTCCACCACCGCGTTGGCCGCGGGTAGCGAACCGCCCGGAAGGTGATGGTCAGTGACGACCACATTGATCCCCGCAGCGCGCGCCTGTGCCACCGCGTCAACCGCCGTGATGCCGCAGTCGCACGTCACGATGAGTGCGGCGCCAATCCGCTGCGCTTCAGCGAGGCCGGCGCTGCCGAAATCGTAGCCATCGGTCATGCGATGGGGGAGAAATGGATGCACGTCAGCGCCAGCGGCGCGCAGGGCGCGCGTCAGCACGGCGGCAGCACACTGACCATCGACATCGTAGTCGCCGTGCACAAGGATGCGCTGCCCAGCAACGACCGCGGCGGCGATGACGGCCACCGCGTCCTTCATCCCGGCAAGCAGATACGGATCTGAGAGCGTGGCGATCGACGGTCGAAGAAATATCTTCGCAGCTTCTGGATCACCGAAGCCACGCTGAACCAGCAGCGCGGCAAGCGGCAATGGGAGGGAGAGCGCGCCAGCGAGTGCGCGCGCGGTCGTATCATCGGGCAGCGGCGCGATCCGCCACCGCGGTGCGGCTGTCAGGCGACGACCTCCGCCATATAAATGATGGCGCCGCACATTTCACAACCGTCGACCAGAATGCCGTCGGCCACCAATGCCCCAATCCGAGACCGCGGAATCGCGGTGTAGCATCCGGTGCATGTGCCCTTCTCGGCGGGCACCAGGATTTCATTCTTGCGCGACTTGCGAAGCCTGTCGTACCGGAGGCGAAGCGTCTTATCGAGATGCGCCGACGAGGCGTCACGTTCGGCCTGCGCGGCGGCGACTTCGCCCGCGAGCACCGCCGATTGGTCGTGCAGCGCCTTCCGCGCTCCAGCCTGCTCGCCTTCCGCGGCAGTGAGCCGGTCCTTCGATGCCTTGGCGGCAGCCGTCCGCGCCGCGACATCGTCGGCCATGCGCAGCCATTCATTCTCTTCCTGCGCCAGAATATTGCGACCGAGTTCCACATCGGCGAGCAACTGCGCCGCAACCCGTGGATTACGCTCCTGCTCCAGCTTCAGCTTGCGACGTTCGTGCATGGTGCGTTGCGTCTCCAGCTTCTGCTCTGCCTCGTCGCGTCGGCGGGAAATATCGGTGAGCGTGCGTTCCGTACTGGCGACCTCACCCCTGGCTCGTTCCAGCAGCGCGTCGAGTGTGGCGTGCTCGGCGGCAATCGCCTGCGCGCGAACGTCGAGCTCGGCAAGGCGCCGATCCTTCAGCTGGACATCGAGCAGCTTGGGCAGGTCTGGGTGCATCGGGTTTCACTCCTCGAGAAGCGGTGCATTGTCGCCTGACGGCGGACGCACCTTGTTCCTAAGATACAGAGAGTAGCGAGTTTCGCCTTCCTTGCTCAACATCGCGCGCAGTTTCTGCTTGGTGGTACGATCGGGTTCTGCCTCGATGTTCGCGAAGAGCCGGATCTCCTCGATCGCCGCCAGGGAGTCCGCATATTCGCGGTCAAAGTCGTACCCCTCGCCCGGCAAGCCACCTTCAACCAGTTTGGCCCAGGCATCACGGGCCTGTTCATCCAACAACGCGCCTACGTCGCTTGTTGGAGCATCGGCGGGCAAGCCGACCAAGGCCTTGAACACGCGGTGAAACGCCGGCACCAGAAAGAGGAGCGGATCGATTTCGTCGCGCGCACGATCCAGCCAGGTACGGTTGAGCGCCAGGAGGCGAAGGAGCTTTCGCTCCATCTCGGCACCGGGGAGGCGGGGCAGCGCATGACCGCGATCGACTGGACGCTGAGGGGAAGCTGCTGGACGGGGCGCTGGCACCGCGGATGGCGGCCCTTTCAGCGCCGCTTCGGCCGCCACGGTATCGCGTGGGATGCCGAGTCGCTCGGCGACGCGACTGGTGTACAGCTCACGGGTTACCGGATCACTGGCTGCACGCAGTGTGGGGAGCAGGCGATCAAGCGCCTCGCGCGCCTTGTGCACGTCACCAAACCACCCCTTCCCTTCCAGCAGCTGCAGCTTCCGCTCGAGCAAGTCGACCGCGTCGTTGATCACCTTGCCAACGGCGTCCGATCCGCCCCGTTGTGCCAGCGTATCCGGGTCTTCGCCCGCAGGAAGCGTCGCGACGCGAACCCGCACCCCGTGCGCAAGCAGAATATCGCCAGCGCGAAATGTCGCCTTCAATCCCGGAGCATCACTGTCGTAAAGGAGGACCATCTCATTGGTGAATCGCTTGAGGAGGACCGCCTGCGCCTCGGTGAGTGAGGTACCGAGCGGTGCCACCACATTTTCGAAACCGACCAGCGCGAGTCGTTGCGTGTCGAAATAGCCTTCGACCAGGATCGCGAATTCCGATTTGCGAATCGCATTCTTGGCCAGATGCATATGATAGAGCTGATCACCCTTGTGAAAGATCGGAGTTTCCGGCGAGTTGAGATACTTCGGCTCGCCGGATCCGAGAATTCGTCCGCCGAATCCAACGACCCGGCCGCGCAAATCGTGAATTGGAAAGAGCAAGCGATTCCGGAATCGTGGCGCAATGGTGCCGTCTTCCCGCTTCACGACGAGCCCAGCTTCCACGAGCACGTCGTCGCTCACGCCAAGTTGCTTCATCGCCGCAGCGAACCCATTGCCGCGCGGCGCGTAGCCGAGTCCAAGCGTGGCGGCCGCGTCCAGCGAAAACTCCCGTTCCAGCAGGTAGCGGCGCGCCGCTTCGGCTTCGGGGTCATTGAGTAGCTGGGACGAGAACCAGCCGTGCGCCGCATCGCAGGCCTGAAAGAGCGGCTCGCGCGGGTCGGGGCCGGCGCGCTCAGTCGCCTCGGGAATCATGATGCCGTACCGACGCGCCACTTCCCGAACGGCGCTGGGATAGTCGAGGCCGAATCGCTCGCGATACCAGGTGAAGACATCACCTTTGGCATGGCAGACGAAGCAGTAGTAGAAGTTGTCCTTTGGAATCACCGCGAAGTTGCGGTTGGTGCCGCCATGAAATGGACACGGACCACGCCAATCGCTGCCGGTCCGCTTGAGCTGCACCTGTTCCTGGACAATCTCCAGCAGGTCGGCAGCATCGCGCACTTGTTCGATCAATTCGTCAGGGATACGCGCCATCAGCGGAGCACCGCGACGGTGACGCCAATGCCGCCCTGCTGACGCGGAGCGAAATCGAACGATGCAATCCGCTTGTCGGCGGCTAGCATCGATCGCACGGCGTCACGCAGCACGCCGGTTCCCATGCCGTGAATGATTGCCAGATGGGGCTGTTCGGCAATCACTGCGTTGTCGATTGCCGCCTGCACGACCGCCTCGGCCTCATCAGCGCGCATCCCCCGAAGGTCCACTTCATACTTAGCATCTGCAGTTGGTCCGTCGCCCGTTGGAATCGCCGAGCGATGGCGCGCCGGGGCAGCTTCCCGACGAAGCACCATCAGAGTGCGCGCCGCCACAACCAGTCGCATCGTGCCCATGAGCACGACCGCCTTACCGTCACTGCGCAGCTCCGCCACATCGCCGCTGGCGCCGGTGTTGAGGCGGACACGACTCCCCACCTGCAGCGCGTTTGGATCGCTGACCGGCAATGCGTCGGGTTCGTCGAGCCGCTCCGACTCAAGCCGCACACCCTCCTCGACCAGGCGCCGTGCCTCCTTGGCACCGGCGTCGTCCGCGGCTCCCTTCGCCAGCGCAAGCGCTTCCTCGACACGTTTTCGCGCTTCGAGCAGGTACGCTTTCGCGGTGCGCGCACGGTCACGCTCGGCAGTCTTCTCTTGCTGGCGCAAGGTTGCTTCGCGCGCAGTCTGCGTGTCGTCGGTCCGCGCAGCAACTGCCTCACGCCGCTCAACTTCGATTTCGCGTTCGCGATGGGCGGCTTCGGCACGATCAAGTTGCTGCCGCCGTGATTCCACTGCCGCGAGAAGTCGATCCAGCTCGCGCTCGGCTTCTGGCACGAGTAGTTCAGCAGCGGCGAGCACCTTCGAGTCGACGCCGAGGCGGCGAGCGATTGCGAGACCGTAAGAGCGACCGGGGACGCCCTTGGTGAAGCGATAGGTTGGCGACAATGTGGCGGCATCGAAGTGCAGCGATCCGTTGACCACTCCTGGCACCCGAGTCGCGAGCGTCTTGAGCGCACCGAGATGCGTGGTGGCGAGTGTCAACGCATTGCGCGCGGTGAGCGTCTCGAGCACCGCCATCGCGAGCGCACCACCTTCGGCGGGATCGGTTCCCGAGCCGATTTCGTCGAGGAGAATGAGTGTGGCACCGTCAGCCCATTCGAGAACGCGGCGCAGCGTGGCGACATGAGCCGAAAAAGTCGAGAGGTCGGCCGCGAGCGACTGGTGATCGCCAATGTCGACAAAGATGCGGCGAACGATTGGAATAGTCGATTCGGGACCGATCGGCGGCACGAAACCCGATTGTACGAGTGCGTTGACCAGGCCGGCTGTCTTGAGCAGCACGGTCTTGCCGCCAGTGTTCGGTCCCGAGATGAGCAGCGTGCGCTCGTTCCCCTCGAACACGAGGTCGAACGGCACGACGGCGATGCCTCGCGCCAGAAGCAATGGATGGCGCGCGCCGATCAGCTTCAACGCACCGCCCGGCTCGCCCACGATTGGCACGTCCCCGTTGGTGTCGTTCGCCCATCGCGCGCGCGCGACGATCGCATCGACCTCAACGGCCATATCGTGGAGTGCACTGATCGCCTCACGCTCCGGTCGAAGGCGATTGGTGATCTCGCGCAGTACGATCAGGACCTGCCGTTCTTCATCGATCAGCGCTGAACGAAGCGCGTTGCCAAGCTCGATCGCCGCCGTCGGCTCCACGAAGAGTGTCCCGGCACTGCCCGATTCGTCATGGATGATTCCTTCGGGACGAGAGCGAGAGTCGCGGCGCACTGGAATGACATATCGACCGCCCCGCATGGTGACGCTAGCGCCACTGGGAATGGATGCAGCGTCGCCGTCGCGCAGCATTCCCTCCAGGCGGCGCACGAGTCGCTCGCGCGCGGCATGCACTTCACGCCGTGCAGCGGCGAGCGCCGGACTCGCCGAGTCGAGCAATTCGCCGTCGTCGCCGATGGCGAGTTCGAGCACGCGCTCGATGCTTCGATCAACCGGCATTGCGCGTAGCGCCACAACACCGGGACACGCGTCGGCATGGCGATCGATTTCCTGGCTGATCTCGCGCGTGGCTGCCAGGGTGCGCCGTATCGCGGCAAGGTCGGCGATCTCAAGGACGCTGCCGTCGACACGGAGGCGGCCGAGGGCACCGCGCACATCGGGCACCGGCCAGACTTCAAAACGGACACCGCGGCGGAGGACGGCGAGGACTTCGCCGACGAGCCGAAGCTCCGCGCGGATCCAGTCGATATCATCGGTGGGGAGGCGTGAACGAAGTGCGGCGGCGCCCAGTGGGCCAACGGCGAAATCTGCGACAACGTCGAGCACGTGCTCGAACTCCAGCGCGGCGAGGGCATCCGCCGACATTGCTGGATCCAGGCACTCCGGGTTCATCCCTGCTGCAGCGCCTCGCGGGCGATCTGGTTGATCACCTTGCCGTCCGCCTTCCCCTTGAACTGTCCCATCAGCACGCCCATCAACTTGCCGACATCGGTCGCACCTGCAGCGATTGCGTCACGCGCTGCTGCGCGGATCGCTTCGGGATCTGCTTCTGGCGGGAGGTAATTGCGCAACACACCGATCTCGAATTCTTCCTTGGTCGCCAGGTCTTCGCGTTCACCCTTGCGATACTGGTCAACGGAGTCGAGGCGTTGCTTGATCTGTTTGCGGAGCAGGTCGATGGCATCCGCGTCCTCGATCGGCTTGCTGCTGTCGAGTTCGCGGTACTTCAACGCAGCAAGGACCGTCCCGAGTACCAGGGTCCGGTCCTTGTCACCCGCCTTGCGCGCCGTCACTTGATCGGCGCGCAGACGTTGGGCAATCTCAGACATGCGATGGGCGCCCGCTGCGGCGGTTCTTTCGCTGCGCGGCGTTCTCCTTGCGCTTGCGCTTCTCACTCGGCTTCTCGTAGTGGCGATGCTTGCGGAGATCGGAAAGAATCCCTGCCTTCTCACACTTCTTCTTGAAGCGCTTGAGTGCTCGCTCGAAGCTTTCATCCTCGTGGATGACGACTTCTGACATGTACTGAAATCACCCCTCTCGGCCCCGGCAAAGGGGCGGTTCTGGTACAGAACCCTAAGCTAGGCCTCAAACGGGATCCGGGCAACTCGGCCACGGGGCTACCCAGGCGGCCAGGTCATCTGCCGCCCGCCCAGCACGTGGACGTGGAGGTGGTCCACCGATTGACCGCCGTCCTTGCCGGTGTTGACGACCAGGCGATAGCCCGATTCCGCCAGCCCGAGATCCGCGGCGACCTGCGCGGCCAGCGCCATGACCTCACCGAACACCGGCGAACGGTTTCCTGGCGCCAGATGGGCCGCTGAGGTGATGTGCTCAGTTGGAATCACAAGGACGTGGATCGGCGCCTGGGGACTGAGGTCACGGAACGCTATTGCGCCATCCGATCGGGCGACGACGGTCGCCGGAATCTCACCGGCCGCAATCCGACAGAAGAGGCAACTCATGCTCCCCCCCGTTTGGTGCGACGCCGGTCGAGCGTGAGCGTTGCTGCGGCCACCGCGGCCGTATCAAAGCGAAGAATCGTCGATCCGAAACTCACCCGTGCGGCATCGAGTCGCTCACGGCAGAATGTCAGTTCGTCATCGGTCAGTCCGCCTTCGGGCCCAATGATCCACCCGACTGATTCGGTCGCACCGAGGCGGGGACACTCCGCGCCATCCAGCGACGCAACAAGCCAGTTGACTCGCGGGTAGCGCTCCGCAAGTCGCGACAACGCGCAGGCTTCCTCCACGCTGGCGGCCCAGGGATTCTCACTCTGTTTGCATGCCTCGCGGGAACGACGCCGCGCCTTCTCGAGCCAGGAGTCGCGAAAGCGCGTGTCGACCGCCTGCGAGCGTTCGGTCGTGAGCGGAATCAATTGCGTGACCGCCAGCTCCGTGCTGCGCTCGGCGAGCGAGAGAAATCGATCCTTGTCACCAGCGCCCACCGCGAGCAGTGCCGGCGCGGGCCTCGGCGTATGCTGCACAATGCCGACCGACACGCTGACCGCCTGACCGCGAGCGGTGAGTGATCCGCGCGCCGACGTGCCCGCGCCATCAAAGAGACGTACATCGGCGAACGCCTCAACCCGGCGCACACGCAGATGGTGCGCTTCGGTGTCATCGAGTTCGATGGCGGCGCCGTCCACGAGGACTCCCGGTTCCACCAGCACATTGAGCGTCTTCACCGCTGTCGCGCCGCAACAGACCACCAGCCACCATCGCGCACTTCGTCGATCACAACGAGTTGGCTCTCCTGAAGCACTGGGCGAAAGAGATCCGCCTCCACCTCTTCCATTCCGGCGAAGATCGCGACGCCATTCGGCGCGAGTGCACGCAGGATGCCGGGCATCAGGATGGTGTTGACTGAGCGAAGAATGTTGGAGCAGATGATCTCAGCAGGCCCCGCCAAAGGCGCGAGTTCACCCGCATCACCGGCGAGAAATGTGGTGCCGTGCTGCGCGTCATTGCGGATGGCATTTGCTTCGGCGATCGCCAGGTCATCGTCGATCACTTCGATACCGACCGCGGCGCGGGCCCCGAGCTTGACGGCAGCAATCGCGAGGATTCCTGAACCGCTGCCAAGATCGAGCATGAGGTCTCGCGGGCGGAGATGCCGTTCCAGGAGCGCGAGCGCGCCGCGTGTGGAGCCATGTTCACCACTGCCAAATGCCGACTCCGGGTCGATCGTGACGATCACCTGCCCAGGCGCGGCAGTGACCGGAATCCAGGAGGGCGTGAGGATGAGTCGACCGAAGGATCGGGAGACAATTCCATCGCGCCAGTGCGTGGACCAGTCCACCGGGACCACTGATTCGATGCCGACGGTCAGATCGGGATACCGCGCGAAAAGGTGTTGCTTCAACTGCGCGGCGTCACGCTCCGATTCGACGGTGGTACATACGACGCCTGACGCGGGTTCTTCCACGCCATTGCCGGTGACTGCCACCACAATCGCCGCGATTGCATCGCTGAGTTCGGGACTGCCGGCAATCGTGACGCGCCACCACGTGGCGGTCACGCGCCGAGCGCTTCCTTCAGCTTCGACCAGAAGCCGCCCTTGCGCTTCGGACCCTCACCTTCGTGTTTGGCCAGTTCGGTGAAGAGACCGCGTTGCAACTCGGTGAGTTCATCCGGTGTCCACACGAACACCTTCACGTTCAGGTCGCCCGTGCCGTTGCCGGAAAGGCGCGGCAGACCCTTGCCGCGCACTCGAAGCACCGTCCCCGACTGGGTTCCTGCCGGAATCGGGAGTGATTCTTCGCCGTACGGGGTGGGCACGACCGCTGTGGTGCCGAGCGCCGCCTGGGCGAACGACACCGGCAGCTCGAGCGTCAAATCGTCACCATCGCGCACGAAACGGTCATCATCCTTGACCTCGATCATCACGATCAGGTCGCCGGGCGTGCCGCCACGCGGGCCGGGCGTTCCCTGACCACGAATCGTGAGGTAGTGCTGCGCCGACACACCGGGTGGAACATCAACAGTGACAGTGCGCTCTCCGCGAATCCGCCCCTCGCCGCGACATACTTCGCATGGCGTGGTGATGACGCGACCTTCGCCATGGCACGTGGGACAGGGCGCCACCTGGACGAACTGCCCGAACATCGATCGCGCCGCGCGACGCACTTCACCGGTACCGGCGCACATGGTGCACTGCACCGGTCGAGTGCCCTTCCCTGAGCCGGTGGCACCGCACGCATCACAGGCTACGAGTGTCTTAAGTCGCACGTTGCGCTTGGCGCCGAGCGCTACTTCCTGCAGCGAAAGCTTGACCGTGACGCGAATGTCCTGGCCGCGGGTCGGGTCACGTTGCGCCCCGCCGCCGAAGATGCCATCGAGTCCATTGAACCCGATGTCGCGCATGAAGATGTTGAGGGCGTCCGAGAGGTCGAGGTGATGGAAATCCTGACCGAAGCCACCACTGCCTGTCGGCACGCTGCCGAATCGATCGTAGTGCGCGCGCTTGTCTGGATCGGTCAGGATCGAGTACGCCTCGGCGATTTCCTTGAAACGCCCCTCGGCATCCGCCGCGGGATTGCGATCAGGGTGATAGACCATCGCGAGGCGACGGTACGACTTCTTGATGTCGTCGTCAGTTGCGTCGCGCGCAACTTCCAACACAGCGTACAAATCGCTCACTGAATCAACCCCTCAATCAGTCGGCCTGTGTGCTCCACCAGCCCGACAATCTTGTCGTAGGGCATGCGGGTCGGTCCCAGCACGCCAATCACCCCCGTGGCGCCGCCGCGACGGTATGTAGATGTCACCAACGTAAACCCTGCCAGTCCGGGTTCCTGATGCTCCCCGCCAATCGTCACCGTGAGGCCGCTTCGCTTCCGCTCGGCGAGGGCCTCACGCAGCAGGCCGCGCTGATCGGTCAGGCTCAGCAAGGAGCGCATCTGCTCGCTGGACGCGAATTCGGGTTGGTCGATCAGCACCGACGCACTGCCAAGCACCACGGCCTCGCGCGGTTCGGGGAGGTCGAAGAGTCCGTCACCTTCGGCGAGGATGATATCGAGCAGATCGCCGGCATCCGGCGAGGAAGTGGCATCGCGCAGCCGGTCGGCAAAGGTCGCACGGATCTCGCGCAGCGAAAGTCCGCCGAGCCGTTCATTGAGAATGCGCTGTACTTCGTCGACTTCGGTGCGATCAATGATGCCGCGGATGCGCACATAGATCGAACGCACCGTGCCGCTCTTGAGGTTGAGCACCAGCAAGAGGCGGTCCTCGGCGACGGGTACCAAGTCCACGCGCTCGAGCGTGATCGATTCGAGTGCTGGTGCCACCGCAACACCCAGCTCCTGAGTCAGAATTCCGAGCACCTGCGCGGCGCGAGCCAAGAGGTCCTCGCTCGACAGGCCTGCGGTCAATTCGATTTCAAGATGCTCGCGGGCCTGCGAGTCTGGCGGAACCGCCTGCACCATGGCGTCGACGTACACACGGTACGCCCGGTCGGTTGGAATGCGACCGGCGGAGGTGTGGGGATGATAGAGGTAGCCCTTCACTTCGAGTTCGCTCATCGTGCTGCGAATCGACGCGGGTGAAATGCCGAGCGCCGACCGGCGGGCCACCGTAAGGCTGCCAGCCGGTTCTGCCGTCGCGATATACGTCTCGATGACCGCTTCGAGCACCCGTCGCTCGCGTTCGCTGAGTGATTCCACGTCGCCCATGGCCCAAAGCTAGGAATGCAGGGCGGCTGCCACCAGCGCATCGAGTCGCAGCCACCCCTCGACGGTCAGGCGCACTCGATCTCCCTGCACAGTCGCCCAACCCGACCGACACCAGTCGTCGCGCACATCCGGCGGCAATTCGCCGACCGACAAACCGTCGGAGGTTCGCAGGCCCAGATAGCGGGCTTCCAGCGCTCGGGCGTCCCGATCAAGGGTCTCCGAGCCAGCAATCAGCGATTCGCCGCGCACGCCGCGTGCCTGATAGTCGGTCCACTCCCGCACGTTCCAGCGACGCACTCCGGCTGAAA
>JANYCP010000227.1 GCA_025360265.1 Gemmatimonadota bacterium | reverse complement strand
CGCGGCGTCACGGCCGCCTGCCAGGCCGCGACGAGTTCCGCGTCACTGGCAGGATCGAGCGGCGGCGCAAACGTCTTATACACGATGCCGCGCCGCTTGGCGAGCAGCTCCCAGCAGCAGCGGCCGCCGATGTGCTCGTGCGTGGTCGACAGCACTTCATCGCCGGGCTTGAGGTCGATGCCTTGCGCCGCGTTGTTCATCGCCTCGGTGGTATTGCGCAGGATCGCAACACTTCCAGGCCACGCCCCGAGGAACGTCTCGAGTTCGGTCTTGAAAGCGACCATGTCGATTCCTTCCTGACCAATCATCCGCTCGAACGCGCGCATGTGCTGGAAGGTGGCGTCCATCACCGGCAGCGGGCAGGCACCGTAGGTACCGGTATTGAGGTGGAGGCCGTCGATCACGAATTCGTTCTTGATTCGCTCCCAGGCGGATTCGTCATCGGGCGCGGGCTGCGATGGCAATGAATCCTGCGATGATTTCGGAAGACGGGCGCGGGCAAGTCCTGAGAAGGCTGGAACCGCCGCGGCGAGTGCAAGCAGATCGCGGCGGGTGAGCGTCATACCCTCTGGTACAGGGCGCTGGCGAGGAGGGCGATCAGTCCGAGGGTACCACCGATTGAACCGGCGATGGCGAGCCGCTTCCGTTGCGCATCAAACGCCGCTTCCTGGCCACCTATCGGTTCAAGCCGGGTCAGCTTGGCGGCGGCAGGCATCGCGCCGAGCAGCGTCACCAGTGCGCCGAGCACGCCGGCGCCCTGCATCGTGCCGAGCCATGAACCAGCGCCGCCTCCGGACATTTTGCCGTAGGTCTGAAATGTCAGCAGGATCCCGGAGAGAATCACGCCCATCGCTCCCGGTCCGATCAACATCCGGTAGAGGGCCGCCTGCGCATCAGCCACTGCACCCCATAACCCTCGATCCATTCGCTTCATGCTGAGGCCGATTACCATCGCCGACAACGCGCCACCCAGCCACATGGTGAACGTCAGGTAGTGAACAAAATGCCAGATGCCGCCGCTCACGCGCCGGCCGGGGAATGCATTGGATCGATCGGCTGCCGTCCGGCGAAACCGCCGTCGATGGCGTGCCAGTACTCGACGCGCGGTTCATCGTACTGCCAGCAGAGATACACGTCGCGGCCGTCGATCGTCGAAGGGAAATCCACGAGACCAGCATCAAAACCCTTGAAGACGCAGCCGATCTGCTCGAGTTCCTCGATGCACGCTTCAATTTCCCCGGACAGTCTCCCCGCCTCAAGGCGCGCCGTGCGTGCACTCGATGTCTCGCCACTAGTCGCCGTTACGCTCGCCTGCTCCGCCTCGAATGCGGCGACCGCCGTGCGCCAGCGCGGATGCAGATCGAGCAGATCATGGACGATCCGCCGAACCAGCGGCAGGGTCGACTGCGCCTGATCCACGGTGAAGTGCCGAATGGTCGCTTCCGTCATTGCATCTCCTCCAGAGCCTGCATCATGGCTCGATAGCCAAGGTCGGCATATCGTGCCGTGCGATCGGCAGCGAACATCGCGCTCCGATCCGAAATCGGCCGCAGCCAGATCAAGGGCGGCCGACCGGGAGTAAGATCCCACTGTTTGCGCTGAATCTCTACTGTACCAGCCATCAACCACCCCATTGCAGTATCGGTTCCCCGGATCAATGGCGGCGGCATCTCCACATCTGGACCAGTTTCGTCAAATCCCGGCGCGGTATGAATGGCCACCACGCAGGTGCATTCAATGCCCTCAGCTCGGCCAATCGGCACAGCCGACCGCAGCCCGCCATCATAAAACGTCCTGCCATTGACCGGCGCCGGGAGGAAGTATGGTGGCAGCGCACATGCTGCGGCCAATGCATCCACCAGCGGCGCGTCCTCACCATCAGTACCGAAGGCGATTTCCTTCCCCGTCCGCACCTCGACGGCGGTCACGGTGCACGGTGTGCTCAAGTCGGCAAATGTTCGCGCCGGCACGATCCGCTCGATCACCTGGCGCAACGGCGGCGACTTCATGATCGACCGCCCCCAGATGCCGCGCAACAGATCCGGCCACGACACCTGCAGCGCATCCTTCCGCGTGACGGCCACGACTCGCTCGAGAATCGCGTCCGGATCCTCCCCAGTCGCGAGTGCTGCCGCGATCACCGCACCCATCGAGGTGCCGATCCAGCGGATCGGCGTGATGTTCGTCTCACGAAGGGCGCGTGCCGCACCGAGATGCGCGGCGGTCTTTGCCCCACCGCCGCCGAGCACCATGACGATCCGCAGCGAACTCACTTCTTGGCGTGTTCCTGACGATACCGCTCGGCCGCAGCGTACCGCTCGTGCTCTTCCGCGGTCGCCGGGATCAAGCGCGGTACGGTCACTGGCTTCCCTTTCTCATCGATCGCGACAAACACCAGATGTGCGGTGTTGGCGTGCTTTCGCTCACCGGTGCTCGGCGTCTCGCAATACACTTCAACCGTGATATCCATCGATGACTTGCCGACAAAGTCCACGGTGGATCGGCACGTGACCAGCGAACCGATCGGGATTCGCTCGCGGAAGTCCACTTTGTGAATCGACGCGGTCACGACGCGGCCGCCGGCATGTCGAATCGCCGCGATCGCCGCGGCCTGATCCACCAGCGCCATCAGGTTGCCGCCAAAAAGGTCGCCAAGGATGTTGGCCATGTGCGGCATGATGAGCACGGAGATTTCACCGCGCGAAAACGACATCGGATGGGATGCGGGCAAGGTCATCTCGGTCCTCTTGTAAGGGCGAAGCAGGCTGCGCCCGTACGGATCATCGCGCACATCTAATAATCCACCGGCCTGAGGTAGTACTCGCCAATCGCGGTCTGCGAAACCATCGCCACGCTCGGCAACCGCCGCTTCCAGTGCGTTCCATCCAGTCGCTTGCGCACCAGGGCGATCTCCGCGACGGTGAACCCTGCCGCCTGAATCGCATCGTCACTGTGGCCCTGCAGAAGCAACTCGAGCAGTGGGTCGGCACGCGCGTACGTAATGCCGAAGTCACCTTCGTCAGTTTGACCCGCGACCAAGTCTGCGCTCGCCGGCTTGTTGATGATCTGTTCGGGAACGCCGAGACCTTCGGCCAATGCTCGTAACTGGGTCTTGAAGAGATCGCCGATCGGATTCACTGGCGGCGCATCATCGGCGTGCCAGGTGAAGTAGCCGAGCAGGCGCTCACTCTTGTTGCCGGTGCCGAGCGGGATGGCATCGAGAGCTGCACCGAGATCGAACAAAGTTGCCATCCGCATCCGGGCCATGACGTTTCCAAGTCGCTGTGGTGTGGACGGCAGCCCCGATGCGGCGGCGTATCCATCGACAGCCGCGCTGATGTCGACGGTGCGCTCCACAATGCCTGTCGCCTTGACCACCAGACGGGCATGCTCGAGCGAATCCGGGCTCGACGCGCGATACGGCATCCGCACGCCGATCACGTTTTCCGGACCGAATGCCGCTGCCGCGAGGTACGCCACGACAGCGCTGTCGATCCCGCCGGAAATTCCGACGATCACCTTGGTGAACTTGCGACGGCGGGTGACTTCGTCGCGAAGGAATTCGATAAGCCAGCGGGTGGTGAGGGCGGGGTCGATCGCGAGCGAGGGCTGCATTACCTCGCCCTGAGCGAAGCGAGGGGCCACCGGGCCCCGTGGCCGCGTTGAGTCTGAAGGTCCCTCGTTTCGCTCAGGACGAGGGTTCTTCCTCCGCTCTCCCAGCGCTTCGAGCAAATGCGGCAACTTCAACTCAAGGTCCGCCAACAGTGGCGTTGCGGCTCGCGCGCGCCCGATTTCATCGAGGTCCACTCGCACTGGCAGCATCACGTCCTCGAACACCGGTGCCCGTGCGATCACGTCACCCGTGGGACCCACCACGATGCCGCCGCCGGGAAATCCCTTGCCACCTTCGAATCCGACAAGTTGCGATAACACGACATACACGCCGTGTTCGCCAGACATCTCCTGGGCGACGCGATCCCAGCGCACCAGCGATGTGGGTTGTCCCGGATTGTTCGCGTCAGGTGCGATGCCGCGCGCAGGACTCGCGGCAACGATTGCGATCAACTGCGCACCGTCGATAGCCGCGATAGTACCTGTGATTGAATGC
>JANYCP010000226.1 GCA_025360265.1 Gemmatimonadota bacterium | reverse complement strand
GTTGACTGCGCCTGATCCACGGTGAAGTGCCGAATGGTCGCTTCCGTCATTGCATCTCCTCCAGAACTTGCATCATGGCTCGATAGCCAAGGTCGGCGTATCGTGCCGTGCGATCGGCAGCGAACATCGCGCTCCGATCCGAAATCGGTCGCAGCCAGATCAAGGGCGGCCGACCGGGAGTAAGATCCCACTGTTTGCGCTGAAGATCCACTGTACCCGCCATCAACCACCCCATCGCAGTATCGGTTCCCCGGATCAATGGCGGCGGCATCTCGACATCTGGACCAGTTTCGTCAAATCCCGGCGCGGTATGAATGGCCACGACGCAGGTGCATTCAATCCCCTCGGCCCGGCCAATCGGCACCGCCGACCGAAGGCCGCCATCATAAAACGTCCTGCCATTGACCGGCGCCGGGAGGAAGTATGGTGGCAGCGCACATGCTGCGGCTAATGCATCCACCAGCGGCGCGTCCTCACCATCAGTACCGAAGGCGATTTCCTTCCCCGTCCGCACCTCGACCGCGGTCACGGTGCACGGCATGGCCAGCTCGGCGAAAGTTCGTGCTGGCACGATCCGTTCGATCACCCGACGCAACGGCGGCGACTTCATGATCGACCGCCCCCAGATGCCGCGCAACAGGTCCGGCCACGACACCTGCAGCGCATCCTTCCGCGTGACGGCCACGACTCGCTCGAGAATCGAGTCCGGATCCTCGCCGGTCGCGAGTGCTGCCGCGATCACCGCACCCATTGATGTACCAATCCAGCGGATCGGCGTGATCCTGGCTTCGCGAAGCGCTCGGGCCGCACCGAGGTGCGCCGCCGTCTTGGCACCCCCGCCACCCAGCACCATGACGATTTTCTTCACGGCGCGATCGACCCGAGCGATGGCACCGCGAAGCGGTGCCGGAGTCGAGGGTTCACTTCTTGGCGTGTTCCTGACGATACCGCTCTGCCGCGGCATATCGCTCGTGCTCTTCCGCTGTCGCCGGAATCAAGCGCGGGACGGTGACCGGTTTCCCTGTCTCGTCAATCGCGACAAACACCAGGTGCGCAGTGTTCGCGTGCTTTCGTTCGCCGGTGCTCGGTGTCTCGCAATACACTTCAACCGTGATGTCCATCGATGACTTGCCGACGAAATCCACCGTCGACCTGCACGTCACCAGCGAACCGATCGGGATCCGCTCCCGGAAGTCCACCTTGTGAATGGACGCCGTCACCACGCGGCCACCGGCATGGCGGATCGCCGCGATCGCCGCGGCCTGATCGACGAGCGCCATCAGGTTACCGCCAAAGAGGTCGCCGAGAATGTTGGCCATGTGCGGCATGATCAGTACCGAGATCTCGCCGCGCGAGAACGACATCGGGTGGGATGCGGGCAAGGTCATCTCGGTCCTCTTGTAAGGGCGCAGCATGCTGCGCCCGTACGGATCATCGCGCACATCTAGTAATCCACCGGTCGCAGGTAGTACTCCCCAATCGCCGTCTGCGATACCATCGCCACGCTCGGCAACCGCCGCTTCCAGTGCGTGCCATCCAGGCGCTTGCGCACCAGTGCAATCTCAGCAGCAGTGAACCCTGCCGCCGCTATCGCATCATCGCTGTGGCCCTGCAGCAGCATCTCGAGCAGCGGATCGGCCCGTGCGTACGTAATGCCGAAGTCGCCTTCGTCAGTTTGACCCGCGACCAAGTCTGCGCTCGCCGGCTTGTTGATGATCTGTTCGGGAACGCCAAGACCTTCGGCCAATGCTCGCACCTGGGTCTTGAACAGATCGCCAATCGGATTCACCGGCGGCGCATCATCGGCGTGCCAGGTGAAGTAGCCGAGGAGGCGCTCGCTCTTGTTGCCGGTGCCGAGAGGAATGGCATCGAGAGCTGCGCCGAGATCGAACATAGTTGCCATCCGCATCCGGGCCATGACGTTGCCGAGTCGCTGCGGCGTTGACGGCAATCCGGAGGCAGTGGCGTATCCATCAACCGCCGCGCTGATGTCCACGGTGCGTTCCGCAATTCCGGTTGCCTTGGTCACGAGATGCGCATGCTCGAGCGAATCAGGGCTTGAGGTTCGGTACGGCATCCGTACGCCGATCACATTCGCCGCGCCAAACGCTTCGGCTGCGAGGTACGCGACGACCGCGCTATCAATACCACCGGAGATTCCCACAATCACTTTGGTGAACTTGCGACGACGGGTGACTTCGTCGCGCAGGAATTCGACGAGCCAGCGGGTGGTGAGGGTGGCGTCGATGGTTAGCGATGGGGCATGAGGCGTGGGGCGTGGGGCATGAACGTTGAGAGATGTTGCCATCGGCGCCGCCGTTTGGTTGCCCATGCCCCAAGCCCCATGCCCCAAACCGGCACGCTCCTTTCGCCGAACATCTAGTGATTCGAGCAACCAAGGCAACTTCAACTCCAGATCCGCCAGCAACGGTGTCGCCGCCCGCGCGCGCCCGATTTCATCGAGGTCCACCCGCACTGGCAGCATCACGTCTTCGAACACCGGTGCTCGTGCGATCACGTCACCCGTGGGACCCACCACGATGCCGCCGCCGGGAAATCCCTTGCCACCTTCGAATCCGATAAGTTGCGCTAACACGATATACACGCCGTGTTCGCCAGCCATCTCCTGCGCGACGCGATCCCAGCGCACCAGCGATGTGGGTTGTCCCGGATTGTTCGCGTCAGGTGCGATGCCGCGCGCAGGACTCGCGGCAACGATTGCGATCAACTGCGCACCGTCGATAGCCGCGATAGTACCTGTGATTGAATGC
>JANYCP010000189.1 GCA_025360265.1 Gemmatimonadota bacterium | reverse complement strand
CACGCGGATGTGATGAATGTGGCGGATGCGGTGGCGGGGAAGCTGGCGTTGCTGGTGGAGGGAGTGGTCAAGGAGCTTGGGAGGTGAGACGTAAGACGTTAAACCGCGCTCGTCCTGAGCGAAGCGAGGGACCTCCAGACTCCGTGTGAAGCGATTTCTGAGGGTCCCTCGCTTGCGGCTCAGGACGAGGATTGTTACGTCTCACGTCTTACCTCTCACGTCGTGCCACAGTGGTCCCGCCCCCGCGCCGAGTCCTGGTGCCGCCTTGATTGCCGCCTGCACATACTCGATCGCCGCTGACACTGCATCTTCCAATCCCTTCCCGTTGGCCATTCCTGCAGTGATTGCCGCCGAGAGCGTACAACCTGTGCCGTGTGTTGCCTTGGTGGCGATGCGACGACGGGTATAACGACGCACGTTGTCTGGTGTGACAAGCACATCGACCAGGATATCGCTGGCGAGGTGACCGCCCTTGACCAGCACGGCGCGGGCGCCGAGGTCGAGGAGCGCACGTCCCGCGACGACCATCGCTTCGGGGTTGCGCACGGCGAGACCGGTGAGGCGCTCGGCCTCATCGAGATTCGGGGTAACGCACGCGGCCAGCGGGAGGAGCATTCTGCGAAGATCGGCGACAGCGTCGTCAGCGAGCAGTGAGTCACGTGAGCTCGAGATCATCACCGGATCGAGGATGTAGCGATTCCAGCCATGGCTCGCGATGGCCGACGCTACCACTTCAACGTTTTCGCGGGTGGCCAGCATGCCGGACTTGCAGGCGTCGGGCGGCAAGTCACAGGCGACCGCGGCAAGCTGGGCGGCGATGATCTCAGCCGGGATGGCGTGAATCGCGCTCACGGCGAGGGTATTTTGAGCGGTGACCGCCGTGACCACTGATGTGCCAAAGCAGCCGAACGCTGCAAATGTTTTCAGGTCGGCCTGGATGCCGGCGCCGCCGCCGGAATCCGAACCCGCGATCGTGAGTGCGATCCGGTGTGTTTCGTCTCCCACTACGCCTCCGAGCCCATGGCCCTGCTGAGCACGATCCGTGACCTGCATCGTCGTAAAGGACGCGAACGTCGCGGCCTGGCCCTCGCCGAAGGGGTCAGGCTGGTGGAAGAAATGCTTGCAGCCGACGCCACCTGCAAGGGCTTCGCAATTTCACCGACGCTGGAGAGCACACCGCGCGGCGTCCAGTTGAAACGTCGACTCGTTGCAACCGGTGTTGCCATTGAGGAAGTGTCCGACGCCGAACTCGCGGATGTTGCAGCAACGGAACACCCGCAAGGCGTTGTCGCGGTGTACCAGGTGCGGACGTGGTCGCTCGACGAATGCGCCGCGGTGCCGCGGCATCCGCTCATGATTCTTGGTGGCGTGCAGGATCCCGGCAACGTCGGAACGATCGCGCGAACCGCCGTGGCGTTTGGTGCATCGGGCCTGATTGCGCTGCCCGGCACGGCCGATCTCACCAACCCCAAGACGGTGCGTGGCGGGATGGGTGCGCTTTTTCGCTTGCCGCACTGCCATGCCGATGATGCCGACGTGCTTGCGATGCTGGCGCGCCGTGGCATTGCAATCTGGGCCATGGCGATGGATGGCGAACCGCTCACTGGTAATCCGCCCGGGCCGGTGGCGCTGGTGCTCGGCAACGAGGGCGCCGGCATTCGTCCGGAGTTACTGGCGCGTGCGGCTCGTCAGGTGACGATTCCGATCAAGCGCGGCGCCGAGTCGTTGAATGTCGCCGTCGCGGCCGGGATCGCATTGCATGAGGTGACACGATGATCGCGCGCGATATTGAAGTGCTGGTGGACCCGGAGCGGATGGTATTGTGGATTGCTCCGCTCTTCGGGCTGCTGGTCGGATCGTTCCTGAATGTGTGCATCGTCCGGTGGCCTGCGTTGGAGTCGGTGGTGAAGCCGCGATCGCGGTGCCCGCAGTGCGGCAACCTGATCGCGTGGTACGACAACATTCCGGTGCTTTCGTGGCTTGTGTTGCGGGCGAAGTGCCGGCACTGCAAGCTGCCGATTCCGTGGCGCTATCCGCTCATTGAAATGGTCACCGGCTTGATCTGGCTCTGGGCTGCCTGGCAGTATGGCTACAGCCTTGAGACGCTACGCGCAGCACTTTTCGGGACGTTACTCCTCGGCATCGCGGTGACGGATGCGCGGGAGTACATCATTCCCGACGAGTTCTCGATTGGCGGCACCGCGCTCGGAATTCTCTTCGCGTTCGCACCGTTTGTTCTCGGGCACTCGCACCCGCACGCCCTCGGGTGGCGCGAAGCGTTGATTGGTGCGGCGGTGGGTTTCGCGTTGCTCTGGCTGGTGGCGTGGCTTGGCGCCAAGGCATTCGGTAAGGACGCGATGGGCGGCGGCGATATCAAGATGATGGCGATGATCGGTGCATTTCTCGGCTGGCAGGGCGTGCTGCTGACGGTGTTCCTCGGCGCGCTCTTCGGCACCCTCATCTTCCTGCCGCTCAAACTCATGGGCCGAGAAAAGCTGGTGCCGTTCGGGATTTTTCTGGCGATTGGTTCGGCGCTCTGCTGGGTGCTCGGGCCGGCGATGATCGAGTGGTATAGCAGGGCGATGTTGGGATGACGGGCGTGGGGCGTGGGATGTATCCGTGTAGGGGCGCAGCATGCTGCGCCCTTACAAACGACGTGAGGTCCGGATGACGATGATGGGTCGTATCGCAGTCATATGTGTTGCGTTGGGCGCCTGCCGCGGCACCGCGCCATCGGCGCAGGCCGTATCCCAGCAGCAGCTGACGTCGCTCGTCGATTCGCTGATGCCTGGCGTGGCAAAGGCTGCGGGGCTCGAATTCAAGTCGACGCCGAAGTCGGCGGTGCGCAGCAAGGATCAGATCCGGGCCTATCTCATCGCCAAGATGGCGCGCGAGCTGCCGGACGCGCGGCTCGAAGGGATTTCGGCAACATATCGGCTGCTCAGCATGGTCCCCGACAGCGTGGACCTGCGTGCGCTTTTCCTGGAGCTGTACACCGAGCAGATCGTCGGCTTCTACGATCCGGATTCCACGACGCTGTTCGCAGTGCAGGGTGGCGATGCAGCGCAGTTGCGGCTGGTTCTTTCACACGAACTGGTGCATGCGTTGCAACACCAGTATGTCCCACTCGATTCAATTCTCCACGATGCGACCGACGGTGACCGACAGGCGGCCGCGCAAGCCATCATGGAAGGGCAGGCGACTCTGGTCTCGCTCATCGCCATGGTGCCGATGGTTGACGTGCGCACCGACGAGTTCTGGGAAACATTTCGTCTGCAATTGCGCGCGCAGCAGAAAGGGACCAGCGTCTATGCGCGGGCACCGATGGCGATTCGTGAAGGGCTGACCTTTCCGTACGTGGCCGGATCGGATTTTCTCCGCAATTTCGACAAGAGTCACCCGGGGAAGGTGCCGTACGGTGCGCTGATGCCGCAGTCGACCGAGCAGCTGCTCCACATCGATCGGTACGATCGCGGTGACCTGCCGGTCCAGATCCGGTTCAAGGGTGACACCGCCGGAGTGATCTTCGACGACACATTTGGCGAGTTCGGCATCGAGACCCTCCGGACCCAGCTGATCGGCGGCACCGACGTCCGGACCGACCCGGCGATTGGCTGGGGCGGCGACCGGCTCCGGGTGTACCGCTCGGCCGACGGTCCGGCCCTGGTCTGGGTTACAACCTGGGACGAGCCGCGGGGTGCGCTCCAGTTCCGCACTCAAGTGGCCGACCCGCTCTCGAAGGTATCCCGTGCCGGGTACCGAACCACGGTCGAGCCGCTGATGCTGGGCGGCAAGGCCTCGGTGCGGATCGTGGTCGCTCCGACCGCCTGGACGGGGTGGAAGTCGTTGCCAGGAGCAGAGATACCCTAGATCGCCCACCGAATTGCCCCTCGTCCTGCGCCGAAGGCGCGGGACCTCCAGATTCGGCGCCGCACGATTGCTTGTGGTCCCTCGCTTCGCTCAGGACGAGGGATAGCGCGTCCTAGCCCCTAACCCCGTATCCCGCTTATCTTTGATGGCTATGTTCGACGAGCTCTCTTCAAAGCTGAGTGACACCCTCAGGCGCCTGACTGGCCGGGGCGTCCTCACCGAAGAAGCCGTCAAGGAAGGGCTGCGCGATATTCGCACGGTCCTCCTCGAGGCCGACGTGTCGTTCGAGCTGACCCGCGAGTTTCTTGAACGGGTGCAGGCGAAGGCAGTTGGCGAAGCGGTACTGAAGTCGGTTCGTCCAGGTCAGCAACTCGTCAAGGTGGTGTACGACGAGCTGGTGTCGCTGCTCGGTGAGAAGCAGGCGCCGCTCGCATTTTCGTCGATACCGCCTACGATCATCCTGATCGTTGGATTGCAGGGCAGCGGCAAGACGACGACAGCGGGCAAGCTCGCGCGTCGCCTGAAGGCAGAGCAGAAGGCACCGTTCCTGATTGCGGCAGATGTGTATCGGCCAGCCGCAATTGAACAGTTGCAGACGTTGGGAAAGCAGGTCGACGTCGGCGTGCACGGCGAGCCGGGCGTGACCGATGTAGTAGCGATCGTGAAGCGCGGCATCGAGGCCGCATCGAAGGCACGAGCGCGTTCGGTGATCGTCGACTCTGCGGGACGCTTGCAGATCGATGATGAGATGATGCAGGAGTTGGTGCGGCTGAAGGCAGCGATCAAGCCGCACGAGATCCTGCTGGTGGCAGACGGCATGACTGGCCAGGACGCGGTCCGCATTGCGAAGGGCTTTCACGATGCCCTCGGCGTGACCGGTGTGATCCTGACCAAGATGGACGGCGATGCCCGCGGTGGTGCGGCGCTTTCCATCTACGGCGTAACGAAGGCGCCGATCAAGTTTATCGGTACGGGCGAAGGGCTCGATGGACTCGAGCCGTTTCATCCCGACCGGATGGCGGGTCGGATTCTGCAGCAGGGTGACGTGCTCTCGCTGGTCGAGCGAGCACAGCAGAACGTTGATGAAGAGGAATCGAAGAAGCTCGCCCGCAAGGCGACGTCCAGGAAGGGAATGGACCTTCAGGATTTCCTGACGGCGATGAAGCAGATGCAGAAGCTCGGGCCGTTGAAGAATGTGCTCGGGATGTTGCCCGGGGTTGACGCGAAGATGTTGAAGAACGCCAACCTCGACGAGAATCGGTTGAAGCATGTCGAGGCGATCGTGCTCTCGATGACGAAAAAGGAACGCGGCGATCCGGACGTGATGAATGGATCGCGGCGCATGCGGGTGGCGAAGGGCTCGGGACGCACCGTGCAGGAAGTGAATCAGTTGCTGTCGCAGTTCAAGCAGATGCAGAAGTTCATGAAGGGCGCGGGCAAGGGGGGGATGAAAATGCCCTCCGGCGGATCCCCATTCCGACCGCGGTGAACCGGTAGCAGGAGAGCAAGACCATGGCAGTTCGTATTCGTTTGCGCCGCGAAGGGCGCAAGGGCCTCCCGATGTATCGCATCGTGATCGCCGACAAGGAAGCACCGCGCGACGGCCGGTTCATCGAGACCATCGGGTCGTATCGCCCGAAGGAAGAGAAGAACCTGTTCACCATCGACGTCGAGAAGGCGCGCGCCTGGATCGCGAAGGGCGCCACCCCGACCGAGACCGTGGCCGCGCTGCTCAAGAAAGCAGGCGTCTAGCTCTGATGACGGACGCGGCGGTGCCCCCGATCGTCGTCGGCCGGGTGCGCAAGCCGCACGGGCTGAAGGGCGAAGTGTCGATCTTTCCGCTCACCGATGATCCCGCAGGGGTCTTCGTGGCCGGGCGGACGCTCTTCCTCCTCGACCTTCGGGGGGACGTGGTCGGCGAAGTGAGTGTGACGCAGTCGCGCGTCTATCACCGCGAGTGCCTGGTGAAGTTCGCCGGCCACAACGAGCGCGTGAACGTCGACGACTACCGCGGCCGGTTCCTGGCGGTGCGCCGCGAGGAGCTGCCGCCGCTCGAGGAGGGGGAGGTCTACCTCCAGGAGCTGGT
>JANYCP010000187.1 GCA_025360265.1 Gemmatimonadota bacterium | reverse complement strand
ATCGACCGCTTCCGCCGCAAGTATGCCGCGGAGCCGGCCACCGCCGAACCTGCTGCGGAACCGGCCGCGAAGTCCTGAGCTGACGTATGGATCCCCGACTCCGCCAGGCGCTCGCGCGGGCGGAGGAGGTCGCTCGACAGCTCTCCGAACCCGGTACTGCTTCTGATACGGTCAAGCTGAAGTCGCTCGGCCGCGAACATGCTCGGCTCGTGCCGATCGTGCGCGCGGCCGAGTTGTTGACGCGCCTGGAAACCGAACTGGCCGGCGCTGAGGAAATGGCTGCCGCTGGTGACGCCGATATGGCGGCAATGACTGCTGACGAGATCTCACGGCTGACCGCCGAGATCACGCCGGTGCGCGCCGAGATTGGCGAGCTCCTCGTGCCGCCCGATCCGCACGATCAACGCGATGTGATTGTGGAAATACGCGCCGGTACCGGCGGCGACGAGGCTGGCCTCTTCGCTGGCGAACTGCTGCGCATGTACACTCGATTTTCCGAGCGCCGTGGGCTCCGGGTGGAGCCGATCGAGGTTCACGCCGGCACGTTGGGCGGGATTCGCGAGGCAGTCGTTGCCATTCGCGGCAACGGCGCGTTCGGTCTGCTGCGTCGTGAGTCCGGCGTGCACCGCGTGCAACGCGTGCCAGCCACCGAAACGCAGGGCCGCATTCACACATCGGCCGCCACCGTGGCCGTGCTGCCTGAAGCCGAAGAAGTGGACGTCAAGATCGATCCACAGGATCTCAAGATCGATGTTTTCCGCTCATCGGGTCCTGGCGGACAGAGCGTGAATACCACCGACTCTGCGGTGCGCATCACGCATATGCCGAGCGGACTGGTGGTGCAGCAACAGGATCAGAAGTCGCAGCTGCAGAACAAGCTCAAGGCAATGGAAGTGTTGCGCGCGCGGCTCCTCGATCGGATGATCGCCGAGAGTGAAGCTGCGCGTTCTGCTGAGCGACGTTCGTTAGTCGGAACAGGCGACCGTTCCGGAAAGATTCGGACGTACAATTTTCCCCAGAGTCGCGTCACCGACCATCGCATCAATCTTTCGCTGCACAATCTTCCGGACGTGATGGACGGAAAAATTGACGACCTCGTCGATGCATTGCGGTTGGCCGCGCGCAACGAACAAAGCGATGGCGAGTGACTCGGCCACAGTAGGGCAGGCGCTTGACGGTGCCGCGGCGACGCTTAGCGACGCGGGCATCCCGGAGGCGCGCCACGAAGCGCTGCGCATCTGGGCCGACCTGAATCGCCAAAGCCCCGCCGAAGTGCTGTTGAAGCGGGACCGCGTGGCCAATGAAGTTGATGCGCAGCGATTCTTCCGTGCGGTCGGGCACCGTGCCGCTGGCCAGCCGCTGGCATACGTCACCGGGTGGGCGGGTTTCCGGCGGCTCACGCTGATCTCGGACTCGCGCGCGCTGATCCCGCGCCCCGAAACCGAAGGGCTGGTGGATGCCGCCCTGGAACTCGTTTCGACTGGGATCGCCGCCGACATCGGCACCGGCACCGGCGCCATCGCGCTGGCCCTGCGAAGCGAGGGAAAATTCGACGAGGTCCTCGGCGTCGATCTTTCCTCAGATGCGCTGGAACTGGCACGCAACAACGGCATCCTGACCGGGGTGCCGGTGACGTGGCTCGAGGGCGATCTGGTGGGGCCTCTGGCTGGTCGTCAGCTCGACCTGCTGGTTTCGAACCCGCCGTACCTCACCGAAGCCGAATATGACACGCTGGACCGGTCGGTGCGAGATTACGAGCCTGGGATGGCGCTCGTGGCTGGCGAGGATGGCCAGAAGGTGTTGCGTCGCCTGATGTACGAGGCGCCGGCAGTGGTAAGGCGGGGTGGCTGGATTGCCGTTGAAGTGGATTGCCGACGCGCGGATGACACGGCCCGGGTGGCCGCAGCGGCGGGGTGGACGAATGTGTCGGTACGGGATGACCTGTTTGGCCGCGCGCGCTACGTGCTCGCGCAGCGAGGGAGCTCCGCATGATCGACGACAAGGCGCAGGAACTCGGGCGGTTGATCGGGCAGGCGCCGGAATACCAGGCGCTGCGACGAGCGGAACAGTCGTTGCGCGATGACGGCGAAGCGCAGAAGCGGCTCGAGGTGATCTCGAGGCTGACTCGCGAGTTCGACCAGATGATGGCGCAAGGCCAGTCACCGGACGACGCCAAGGCGCAGGAATATGAGACGACCCTTAAGGAATTTGAGGCGTCACCAGTTGGCCAGACGTACCTCGTGGCCCGCGCTAACGTCGACAAGCTGATGACGCGAGTCAACCAGATGATTGCCGACGGCATGGAACGCGGCGTCACCAGCGGTATCATCACGCTCTGATGTCTCACGGATTTTTCGTCGTACTCGAAGGTCCGGAGGCCGCGGGCAAGTCGACGCTCGCCAAGGCGCTGGTGGCCAGGATGCACGCCGCGGGTACTGAACCTTTGCTGGTCCACGAGCCCGGCGGGACGCCTGTCGCCGAGTCGTTGCGGAACGAACTGCTCAACGCCGAACGGTCGTTCACGCCGGAGATGGAACTACTGTACATGGTGACGGCGAGAGCTGATCTGGTCAGTCGCGTCATTCGCCCAGCGCTCGCGGCCGGCAAGATCGTCGTCTCTGATCGCTACGACCTGTCGACGCTCGCGTATCAGGGCGCTGGGCGAGGCGTCCCATTAGAGCAGCTGCGCTGGGTTAACGCGGCCGCGACATCGGGGCTCGTCGCTGATGTCACGCTGATTCTCGACCTCGATCCAGCGCAGGCGCGCACGCGTCAGCAGCGCATCGGCAAGGGACTCGATCGCATCGAACGAGAACCCGAGGATTTTCACGCTCGTGTTGCCGCGGCGTATCGATCAGCCGAGGGCCCCGGCATTCATCATCTTCCAGCAGAAGGCACGCCAGCAGATGTGCTTGCGGCGGCGTGGCGCGTGCTCGTGTCGGCCCGACCGGAGAGTTTCGCATGAAGCAGCGGTGGGGATTGATTCTTGTGGTGGCGATCGTCTCATTCCTGAGCGGCGGTTACCTGTTGCGTCGCGTGCAGAACCGTACGGCGCTCGGCGGTTCCGAGCTGCTCGAGACCGTGATGCAGTACATGAACAAGTATTACGTCGACTCACTGCCGACCGACAGCGTCTACGCACTCGCTGCAGCCGGAGTCGTCAAGCAGCTGCACGATCCCTATTCCTCGCTCGAGATTGACGAGGATTATCGCGCGCTCAACGAGATCACCACCGGAAACTACGGCGGCCTCGGCCTGCAGATCGATGTGCGCCAGGGGTGGATCACGGTGGTGGCACCTCTGCCGCAGACTCCCGCCGAGCGAGCGGGTATTGAGGCGGGCGACCAGATCCAGGAAGTGAACGGAAAGTCGACGCAGGGGATCTCGCAGGACAAGGCCGTCAAGACATTGCGCGGCGACGTCGGCACCAAGGTTGAACTCAAGGTGCATCGCGCTGGTACATCACAGCAGATCGCGTTCACTGTGGTACGGGAGAAGATCCACAGCCGCTCGACGCAGCCCGGGACATTGCTCGATCCCATGATCGGCTACGTCGCGCTTACCACGATCAGCGATAGCTCGGCCACCGAGTTGCGCAGCGAGATCGACTCGCTGTTGAAGCGGGGCATGAAGGGACTGATTCTCGATTTGCGCGGCAATCCCGGGGGATTGCTGACCCAAGGGGTGCGAGTATCGGATCTTTTTCTCGATCCGGGTCGCAAGATCGTTGAGACCCGTGGACGCATGGCCGAGATGACCCACTTGTACACCGATCAAACGGCGCAGGTGTGGCCGACGCTTCCGGTGGTGGTGCTGGTCAATGAGTACACGGCGAGTGCTGCCGAGATCGTTGCGGGCGCGCTGCAGGACAATGACCGCGCCGCTGTTGTCGGCACCGCGACCTTTGGCAAGGGGCTGGTGCAGACGCTGTGGGGCTTCGGCGACGGCAAGGGGCTCAAGCTCACGACCGGGCGCTGGTTCACGCCGAGCGGCCGGACCATCCAGCGGATCGTGAAAGGCGGCGAGGAACAGATCGACGTTGCCGTCGCTGAGGCGCATCGCAACGGCAGCAAGTGGCTCGATTCGTTGCCGTCGTTCAAGTCGGCAAATGGCCGCGTGGTGAAGGGTGGCGGCGGAATCGTACCGGATCGAGTCGTTCGCGCGGACACGTTGACGGCCGGTGAACGGGCCTTCGTCAAGGGAATCGGCGCCAACGTCTCGGTGTTTCGCGATGCGGTGGTGGCCGAAGCGCTCGACCTCAAGGAAAAGCACGCGGTCACGTCAGCGGATTTTCAGGTGACTGAGGCGATGCGACAGTCGGTGCTTTCCCGGATGAAGTCGAAGAATGTGTCGTTCACGGCTGAACAGGTGGCCGGGGGCGCACACTGGCTTGATCAGCAGGTGTCGTACGAGATCGAGCGCTACGTCTTCAATCGTGCGGCAGAGTTGCGGCGCCGGACCAGCGACGATTCACAAGTGCGGGCTGCGCTGAACCTGCTGCACAATGGTGACACGCCCGCGACGCTGATGGCCCGGGTGAACGGCGGGCCGTCGATCCAGTGACGCTCGACCGGGTGGCGATCATCGGTGCAGGGCGCGTCGGGCTCACGCTCGCACGCGCCCTCATCCGTTCCGGTACTATCGTGAACGTATTCGGTCGTGAAGTACCGACAGTCGATCAAGCTGACCTTGTTCTGATTGCAGTCCCCGACGATGCGATCGGCGATGTGGCCACGAGGCTTGCCCGCGCTGGAACGATCACTGGTCGCCACATCGTGCTGCACACGTCCGGGCTCCGCGACCGCTCCGCACTCGCTGCGCTCGAACCAACTGGCGCTGCGCTCGGTTCATGGCACCCGCTGCAGACGTTCGCGATGCCCACCGATGATCTGGATGTACTCGTCGGGATTGCCGCAGTGATCGAAGGGGATGGCCGCGCGCTTGAGGCGGGGCGCGCCTTGGCAGAGCGGCTTGGGCTACAGCCAATTGTCGAGATCACCGCCGCCGGAAAGCCGGCGTATCACGCCGCTGCAGTCTTCGCCTCGAACTATCTCGTCGTCCTGGCGGAGATCGCCCGGCACCTCGGTATCGAGGCCGGAGCGGGCGCTGCGTCGGCGGAAATGTTCCGGCCACTCATGCAGAGGACCTTGAGCAATTACTCCCATGTTGGTGTGGCGTCCCTCACCGGGCCGATTAAGCGCGGTGACGCTGGCACCGTGGAGCGGCACCTGGCCGTACTGACGGGTGACCAACGGACATTGTATCTGGCTTTGGGGCGGGAAGCGCTGCGATTGGCACGTCAGGCGGGATTGGAGCCGGCGATGGCGACTGCGATCGAACGATTGCTTACTGCGGGATGACCTTGAGACCTTTCGTATCGAATTTGAATACGGAGGGTGGGATCGACGGGTTCTGAAGAAGTGAAGCGAGGTACAACGTGCGCTTGGCCTCGCGCTTTTCCTGGACCTCAATACGGCGGGGCATCCCGGATTGGCGGTCGAGCCAGAGCGTGGCGCGAAGAAAGTTCGGATCCTTCGCGATCGGTTCCATGAGTACGGCGTCAGTCTGATGTCCGTCGATCACCTCAGAACTGACGTATGAAATCCGGTAGCGCGCTTCCGGATTGTCGAGAAAGGTGCCGATGAGGTCACCGCCATATGTCGGCTGATTCTGCTGTGCGTATCGCAGTACCTGACCCGGGCTGGTGCTCGGCGTATAGATCCAGAAGAATGTCCCGTCCAGAACGATCGCTTCCTTCGCCGGATCGCTCCATCGTAACGCGAAGCGATTTTTTCCTTCCTGATATAGTGTACCGCGGGTCGTCTCCGGCTCGTCGTACTTGTCGGCACGAACCTGCCGAAACGCTGCCTGAAAACTGCTGAGCGCCTGATACTTGCGACTCGCCTGGCGGACGATGCTGACGCCATCAGTGCTGGGCGCTTGCGCCGGTAGGCGCGATGCGCCAAACGCCGCAACGAGCAGCGCCACCGCGGCGTAGCGTGTCAGGCAACACTTCCGACGGTTGCCACCGACCGGCCAATCACTTCGGCAATCGCGCCGACTTCGCGCATCATTTTCTCGAACTGCTCCGGGTAGAGGCTCTGTGCGCCGTCCGACATGGCGCGCTCCGGATTGGGATGCACCTCGACCAGGAGACCATCCGCACCCGCTGCCACCGCCGCGCGAGCCATCGGAGGCACCATGTCGCGGTGACCGGTGCCGTGGCTTGGATCGGCAATGACTGGCAGGTGCGACAAGCCGTGCACCACGGCGATCGCCGCGATATCGAACAAGTTGCGCGTCGTGGTGTCGAACGATCGAATGCCGCGCTCGCAGAGCATGACATTTGGATTCCCTTCGGCGAGCACGTATTCGGCCGAGAGCAGCCATTCGGTGATCGTCGCGGCAAGACCGCGCTTGATCATGACCGGCTTGCGAAGCTTGCCGCATTCCTTGAGCAGCGGGTAGTTCTGCATACTGCGCGCGCCGAGC
>JANYCP010000158.1 GCA_025360265.1 Gemmatimonadota bacterium | reverse complement strand
TTCGTGCTCACCGGCACGGCGGCGTCGATGCACGCCGGCCCATCGCTGATCCTCTCGATGATCTTCGCTGCCATCGCATGCGCACTTGCCGGACTCTGCTATGCAGAGCTCGCCGCAATGATGCCTGTCGCAGGGAGCGCGTACACCTACACGTTTGCCACGGTTGGCGAATTCGCTGCGTGGATCATTGGTTGGGACCTGATTCTCGAATACGCCCTCAGTGCTTCGACGGTCGCGGTCGGCTGGTCGGGTTACTTCGTGAGCTTTCTTGCCGGGCTCGGCATTCACCTGCCGCCGACACTGACTGCGGCTCCGGGTGTCAGGTTGGTCGTCGACGGGGTGGAAATGCACGGCGTCTTCAATCTGCCGGCGTTCCTGATTGTTGTTGCGGTCAGCGCGTTGTTGGTGAAGGGGATCAAGGAATCCGCGCGGGCAAACACGTGGATGGTCGTGGTCAAGTCCGTCGTGCTGATTGTGTTCGTCGCCGCTGGTGCTGCGTTCATCAAGCGCGCCAACCTCCATCCGTTCATCCCGCCCAACACCGGTGAGTTCGGCGCATTCGGCTGGAGCGGTGTGCTGCGCGCAACCGGCATCATGTTCTTCGCCTACATTGGCTTCGATGCCGTCTCCACGGCGGCGCAGGAGAGTCGCAATCCCCAACGAGACATGCCGATTGCCATCCTGTCGTCGCTGGCGATCTGTACCGTGATCTACATCGCGGTCGCAATCGTGCTGCTCGGTATCGTCCACTATTCAAAACTCAACGTGCCCGATCCACTCGCTGTCGGTATTGATGCAACGGGCCTCACCTGGCTCTCGCCTGTGGTCAAGGTCGCTGCGCTGTTCGGCCTGTTCAGCACGATACTGGTTCAACTCATTGGCCAGACGCGCATCTTCTTTTCCATGAGCCGCGATGGACTTCTCCCACCAGTCTTCGGCTCGGTGCATCCGCGCTTTCGCACGCCACACGTCAGCACGATGCTGACCGGGGCCGTGGTCGCGGTCGCTGCAGGGTTCACCCCGATCGATGTATTGGGGCAATTGGTTTCGATGGGAACCTTGCTCGCCTTCGTGCTGGTGTGCATTGGCATTGTGGTGTTGCGCCGAACAATGCCGGACGCACCGCGACCATTTCGCACGCCCGGTATGCCATGGGTGCCGATTCTCGGTGCGCTCGCCTGCTTGTTGCAAATGGCAGGACTTCCAATGGCGACATGGATGCGTCTGCTGATCTGGCTGGTGATCGGGATGGTGGTGTACTTCGGCTACGGGCGGAGTCGGGCGGCGGAGATGAGGGCGCGATTGTGAGCCGCGGTTTGTGATGACACGGGACTCGGGACTTCGGGGTGGAAATTGGGTGTCGGCCTGGGGGGCTCTCGCAGCGAGGCTTGGATGACGCGTGACCGGGGGATCCGTTCGGCCGCCCGACGCCTGGCGGCGTCGTAAGTGCAGCCGAACGGACCCCCGCCCACGCGACATCCACGGAGCTAGAGAGCCCCCCGGCCCGACACCCGCGGATCTGATCATCGCTACGAGAGCCCAACACTCTGTGCCGAGCTGCAACGAATCACGCGATGCCTGTCGCGAAAAACGCCCGCGCGTTACGTTCCGGCATACTACGGACATCGCTGTTGTGCTGTTATGGCCACCCAGGGGGACTTGATGGGCTACCGTCGTGTTGTTGCTGCGACCTTCACCGTCGCACTGATCGCTTCGTGTTCGCACCGCGCCGGCACCCCGGCTCCGGCGCCGATGCCGTCAGCAGGAGCTGGAGCTGCTGCGGCCCCAGCTGCGCGGCCGGCTCCACCACCGCCGCCGGCGACGGCGGCTCCAGCTCAGGCTCCGCCGCAGAATGGACCTCCCGGCGGCGCTGCTGGTGGACCTCCCGGTGGTGGTCGCGGACCAGGTGGGCCGGGTGGTCGGGTCCAGCGCACGCCGGAACAGATGGCAGCGTATCGTGACACGCTCAACACGATGCGCGCTGGCGTGATTGCCGGCTTCATGACTCGGCTCGCGGGGTCGGAGAACAAGCGGGCTGGTGACCAGTTCACCAACGTGCTGCTCATGAAGGATTCCACGGTCACGAATTTCCTGAAGCAGATGGATTACTACGGGAAGTCATTGAGCGTGGGATGCACTTTCTGTCACGCTGGCGCTGGGAAGTGGGACGACGACTCCAAGGATGCGAAGAAGACCGCACGCGTCATGATCGAACTCGTCAACATGATCAACACGCAGGGCCTCGCCAAGATGGCTGCGGGCGGCGGACGCGCACCGCGGATTTCATGCGTCACGTGTCATCGCGGGCGCCAGCAGCCTGGGCAGACGTTGCTACCGCAATAAGCAAAGAGAAAAAGAGAGAAAGCGAGAAAGCGAGAAAGAGAAAAAGTGG